>NZ_JBWKVH010000014.1:0-59943 GCF_059421605.1 Cupriavidus sp. GW821-FHT02F09 | reverse complement strand
GTCGGGTAGCGGCTCTTCGTCCGGCAACGGTGGCTCTTCCAGCGGTAGCTCCGGCGGCAACACGAGCGATGGCACTGGGTCATCGAGCGGCAGCGGCTCGTCGGGTAGTGGTTCTTCGTCTGGCAACAATGGTTCTTCCAGCGGTAGCTCCGGCGGCAACGCAACCGACGGCACTGGCTCCTCGAGCGGTAGCGGCTCGTCGGGTAGTGGTTCTTCGTCCGGCAACAGTGGTTCTTCCAGTGGTAGCTCCGGCGGCAACACGATCGACGGCGCGGGCTCATCGAGCGGCAGCGGCTCGTCGGGTAGCGGTTCTTCGTCCGGCAACAGTGGCTCTTCCAGCGGTAGCTCCGGCGGCAACACGATCGACGGCGCGGGCTCATCGAGCGGTAGTTCGTCGAGCGGCGGCTCCTCGTCGTCGAGCGGCAGTGGCTCTTCCGGCGGTAGCTCCAGCGGTGGCGATACGTCGAGCGGTGCTTCGAGCTCGTCGAGCGGCAGCTCCTCGTCGTCGAGTGGCAGCGGCTCGTCCGGCGGTAGCTCCAGTGGTGGTGGTACGTCGAACGGTGGTTCGGGTTCGTCGAGCGGCGGCTCTTCGTCGTCGAGTGGTAGCGGCTCGTCCGGTGGTAGCTCCAGCGGTAGTGATACATCGAGCGGTGGATCGAGCTCGTCGAGTGGCAGCTCCTCGTCGTCGGGCGGCAGCGGCTCGTCCGGTGGTAGCTCCAGCGGTAGCGATACATCGAGCGGTGGATCGGGCTCGTCGAGTGGTAGCTCCTCGTCGTCGGGTGGCAGCGGATCGTCTGGCGGCAGCTCGTCGTCGAGTGGTAGCGGCTCGTCGTCGAGTAGCAGCGGTTCGTCCGGAGGTGGCTCCAGCGGTAGTGATACATCGACCGGTGGATCGAACTCGTCTAGCGGTGGCTCTTCGTCGTCGAGCGGCAGCGGATCGTCTGGCGGCAGCTCGTCGTCAAGTGGTAGCGGCTCGTCGTTGTCGTCGAATAGCAGCGGTTCGTCCGGCGGTAGCTCCAGCGGTAGCGATACGTCGGGCGGTGGTTCGGGTTCGTCGATCGGTAGCTCGTCGTCCTCGAGCGGCGGCACCTCGTCGTCAGGCAGCAGCGGCTCATCCGGCGGCAACGTCAGCGGTGGTGACGCATCGACCGCCGCCGCGGGTTCGAGGGCGCCTGCCGACGATCCGCATGGCATCACGGTCACGGTGAGCCTGAAGGCAACGGGCAATCCGTCGGACCTTATCGCCGTGTCGGTGCCGAAGGATATGGCCAGGCCGGGCAGTCATTTCCGGTTCGCGTTGCCCGCGCAGGCAATTCCTGGCGCAGCGAATGGTGCCGAGGTGAGGGTGACGCAAATGGACGGAGCGGCCTTGCCGGCATGGCTGCGCTTCGCATCGCCATCGCGCGCGTTCACCGCCACGTCGTTGCCGGCTTCGGCCCTGCCGCTGCAGGCGGTCATGACGGTTGGCGACGTGCGCATCCCGCTCGTCATCACGGAGCGGAACCAGTAATTGACGTCGATGGAGGGGGAGAGCAATGCGGGAGCGGGGCGCGCCGTGGGTTGGCGGCCTTCCTGCTCGCGCTGACCGATCCTGCGCATCGACCGGCCCTTCGGCGACCGCGTGGTCGCCGAAGGGCTGGCATCCAGATCAGTCGCGACAAAGTGGGCACGGGCCTGCACTGCCCTGTCCAACGCAACGTTCTGGATACGCGCGTCGAATCCGCATTGCAAACGCAGGCCGTTCGCACGCTAGCGCTAGCGTCTCGGGAGCACTACGCTAGCGCGTTCTGCTCCATCATGATGCGTGCGGTATTCAGCGCGATCATGCCTTCCTCGTCGGTAGGCAGTACCAGGACCGGCACGCGGCTGTTGTCGCGGCTGATGCGCTGGCGGTTTTCGTTGTTGGCGCCCGCGTCCAGGCTGATGCCGAACAGCTCCGCCAGCCGCGCGCAGATCTTTTCGCGCACGGGCGGCGAGTTGGCGCCGATGCCGGCGGTGAACACCAGCGCATCCAGGCCGCCCAGCGTGGCAGCCAGCTTGCCAATTTCCTGCGCCGCGCGATAGGCGTAGAAATCGATCGCCAGGCGCGCGCGCGGCGCGTCGCTGGCCAGCAGGGCGCGCATGTCGCTGCTGACGCCGGACAGTCCCTTCAGCCCTGACTCCTGGTACAGCATCGTCTCGATATCCTTGGTGCTCATGCCTTGCTGCGACAGCCACAGGATGGCGCCGGCATCGATGGCGCCGCAGCGCGTGCCCATCGGCAGGCCGTCGAGCGCGGTCAGGCCCATGGTGGATTCCACGCTGCGCCCGTCGCGCATGGCGCACAGGCTGGCGCCGTTGCCCAGGTGCGCCACGATCACGCGGCCCTGTGCCAGGTCGGGCGCGATCTGCTGCAGGCGGCGCGCGATGTACTCATAGGACAGGCCGTGAAAGCCGTAACGGCGGATGCCGCGTTCGAAGTATTCGTAAGGCAGCGCCAGCAGTTGCGCCAGCGGGTCGTGCCCGGCGTGAAAGGCGGTGTCGAAGCAGGCGACCTGCAGCAGCGCCGGCGCGGCGGCGCGCACCGCGCGGATCGCCGTGAGGTTGTGCGGCTGGTGCAGCGGCGCCAGCGGGATCAATGCTTCCAGCTTGGCAATGACGTCGTCGTCGATCTTCACGGCGGCGGAGAAATCCGCGCCGCCATGCACCACGCGATGGCCGATCGCCACCGGCGGCGCATCGCGCAGGCCGATGCTGAGCACCAGCCGGATCAGGCGGAAGGCTGCGTCGTGATCGGCCACCTGCGCCACCGGAAAGCGTTCGTCCGCGACGATGCGGCTGTCCGCCATGCTGGCGGTCAGTCGCGGCGACACGCCGATGCCTTCGATCTGCCCGTGCGCGCTGAGCACCGGGTTGATGTCGGCATTGGCGTGCGCGGCCTCGGGCACGGCGTACACCGAGACCTTGACGCTGGAGGAGCCGGCATTGACGACGAGGATGGTGGGATGGGTGGCGCTCACGCTGGCAAGCCTCCTTGTGACGTTGACTGTGACGTTGACTGTGACTGGGACGGCGACTGGGACGGCGACCGAGACGCCGGGGCGTTCAGATCTTGCTGGACGTCTGGCCAGTGCGGCGCGCATGCGCCAGCAGCACGGCAATCGCGCAACTGCCGATGCGCGCGCGCACGCTGTCGGCGCGGCTGGTGAGGATGATGGGCACGCGCGCGCCCAGCACGATGCCGGCGGCTTCGGCGCCGGCCAGGAAGGTGAGCTGCTTGGCCAGCATGTTGCCGGCTTCCAGGTCGGGCACGAGCAGGATATCGGGATCGCCCGCGACCTCGGAGACGATGCCCTTTGTCACCGCGGCTTCATGGCTGATCGCGTTGTCGAACGCGAGCGGGCCGTCGAGGATGCCGCCTTCGATCTGGCCGCGCCGGCTCATCATGCATAGCGCGGCCGCGTCGATGGTGGAGGGGATCTTGTCGGTCACGGTTTCCACCGCTGAGAGGATGGCCACCTTGGGGCACTCGATGCCCAGCACGCGCAGCAGGTCGATCGCGTTGCGGCAGATATCGGCCTTGTCGTTGAGCGTGGGAAAGATATTGACGGCGGCGTCGGTGATGAACAGCGGCTTGTGGTAGCTCGGCACGTCCATCGCAAACACATGCGAAAGGCGCCGCCCCGTGCGCAGGCCGGTGGCGGACGCGGTGACTTCGTGCAGCAGCTCATCGGTGTGCAGGCTGCCCTTCATCAGCATCTCGGCCTCGCCCGCGCGGATTGCCGCGACGGCGCGCGCGGCGGCGGCATGGCTGTGCGGCACGTCGATCAGCACGCTGTCGCCAAGGTCCAGCGCGTTGGCGTCGGCCACCTGGCGGATGCGCGCTTCGGGCCCGATCAGCAGCGGCACGATCAGGCCCAGGCTGGCCGCCTGCAGCGCGCCGCCGAGCGAAGAAGCATCGCAGGGATGCGCCACCGCGGTGGGAATGGCGGGCAAATCCTGGCAGCGCGCCAGCAGGACAGAGTACTTGTCGGGCGTGTGGGTCATCGGCGTTCCGGTGCGTCGGGGTTGCGGTGCGACCGCGCGGACATGCTGCGTCGCGCAAAAACAAAGGCCAGTATAGGCGATGTTTCCTTCGGCACGATGACATTGGCGTGTACCTTGCGCCAGGTCATCCCGGCCCCGGATCCGCCCATGCAGCGGGTTGTCAAGCACGATGCGGACTGGTAGATTGTGCTGTGCTGCAGGGCAGCAATTCCGTGCGATCGCCTGGAAACGACTGCCTTCGGCGCCACACCGTAGAACGTAGAAGGGGAAGCCGAGTGAACGCACGTGATCCCGCCATCCATGCCGGCAGCGCCGCCGCTGGCATGCCACCGCTCTTGTCCGATGCGTGGTCCTACGCGCATGACGCCTGGCAGCGCGCCATCCTGTTGCTCGACATCCTGCGCGAGCGCGGCAACCAGACCTTCGAGCACGAGCGCGAGGGCATGCCGCCGGTGCTGATCTTCGAGCACGAGGTGGTGATCGACGCGCGCACGCTGGCGCAACCCGCCAACTACGCGCTGCTGCGCATCCTGCCGCCGCCCGGCATCGTCACCGACGACACCAAGCGGCCCTTCGTGGTGATCGATCCGCGCGCCGGGCATGGCCCCGGCATCGGCGGCTTCAAGATCGACAGCGAGATCGGCATCGCGCTGCGCAGCGGCCATCCCTGCTACTTCGTCACCTTTTTCCCGGTGCCTTGCCCGGGCCAGACCATCGAGTGCGTGGCGCGCGCCGAAGCGCTATTCCTGCTCACCGTGGCCGAGCGTCATCCGCAAGCGCAGGGCAAGCCGTTCGTGATCGGCAACTGCCAGGGCGGCTGGGCACTGATGATGCTGGCCGCCGCCGCGCCGGAACTGGTCGGCCCCATCCTGCTGGCCGGTTCGCCGCTGGCCTACTGGTCGGGCGTGCGCGGGCGCAATCCGATGCGCTACAGCGGCGGGCTGCTGGGCGGCTCGTGGCTGTCGTCCTTGACTTCGGATCTCGGCAATGGCCGCTTTGACGGGGCCTGGCTGGTGCAGAATTTCGAGCAGCTCAATCCATCCAATACGTACTGGAAAAAGCTCTACGACGTCTATGCGCAGGTGGATACGGAGCGCGAGCGCTTCCTGGCCTTCGAGCGCTGGTGGGGCGGGCACTTCCTGCTCAACCGTGCCGAGATCGACTGGATCGTGCAGAACCTGTTCGTTGGCAACCACCTCACCGCCGGCGAGGTGCGCAGCGCGGATGGCAGCGTCGCGGTGGACCTGCGCAATGTGCGCTCGCCGATCGTGGTCTTTGCTTCCTGGGGCGACAACATCACGCCGCCGCAGCAGGCGCTGAACTGGATTCCCGATCTCTACGCCAGCGTCGACGAGATCGTCGCCAACGACCAGGTCATCGTCTACTGCCTGCATGAAAAGGTCGGGCACCTCGGCATCTTCGTCTCGGCCGGCGTGGCCAATCGCGAGCACACCGAGCTGTTCTCGGCGCTGGACCTGATCGACGTGCTGCCGCCGGGGCTGTACGAGGCGCGCATCGAAGACATCGCGCCGGGCACCTCGCACCTGGAACTGATCGAAGGCCGCTACCTGATGCGCTTCGAGCGCAGGACCATCGACGACATCCTCGCGCTGGACGATGGCCGCGACGACGAGCGTGCGTTCGAGGTGGTGCGCCGCGTGGCCGAAGTCAACCAGCGCTTGTACGACACCTTCGCCTCGCCGGCGGTGCAGGCCGCATCCAACGAGCTGAGCGCTTACGCGATGCGGCAGATGCACCCGGCCCGGCTGGAGCGCTCGCTGGCGTCGGACGCGAATCCGTGGATGGCGTGGATCGCCGCGCTGGCGCCGTCGGTGCGCGAGGCGCGCCAGCCGGTGGCGCCGGACAATCCCTTCGTCACGCTGGAGCGCGCGGTGTCCGACACCATCGTGCGCACGCTCGACGCATGGCGCGACCAGCGCGACGCCTTCCAGGAGCAGCTCTTCGAGGCGTTGTACCAGTCGCCATGGCTGTCTGCGCTGATGGGCTTCTCGCCTGGCGCGGAAAAGCGCGGCCCGCCGCCGCTGAGCGCTGCGCTGCGCCAGGAACTGGCCGCGCGGCGCATCCATGAGGCCGAGGCGGGGATCGAGCAGGGTACGCCGCTCGATGCCTTTATGCGCATCCTTTGCTTTGTGGCGGACGAGAACACCAGCATCGAGGAGCGGCCTTTCAACCTGATGCGGCAGATGGCGCGCGAGCACCTGGAGCAGCAGCCGGACATCGCCACGGTCAAGGCCGCGGTCAGGCGGCAGAGCATGATCGTGGGGCTGGACGCCGGGCGGGCCGTGGCCGCGCTGCCGCTGCTGGTGCCGGACAGCGCGCTGCGCCATCGCATCATGATGGCGATCCATCGCATCGTGACCGTGGTGGGGCCGCTCGAAGGCGCCCGCCTGGCGCGCTACCGCGAGGTGGCGCGCGTGCTGGGCACCGACCATACCGCGCGGCAAACCGCGCAGCCCGCCGCCGCGGCGCCCCTGGCGCCCACACCCGTGGAAACGCCGCGCACGGTGCGCAAAGCCGCTTCGCCGGAGGCCAGCGCACGCGTTCGCAAGGCAAGCACGGCTGTGGCCGGCGCGGCCAAGCCGGGCAAGGTGGCCAAGCCTCTCAAGACGGTCAAGCCTGCAGCGCGGCGCAACGTCAAGACAGGCACCTGAACCAGGCGGGCGGCGCCATCGGGGCCGCGCAATCATTAAGCGAGGGACATCATGGTGCAAGTACCCAATCCCCCATTGCTGGGCGCGCGCGTGCTGGTGGTCGGCGTGGCCAACGCGGATTCCATCGCGTGGGGCTGCGCGCGGGCCTTCCGCGAGCTTGGCGCCGAGCTCGCGATCACCTATCTCAACGACAAGGCCTACCCGCATGTGGCGCCGCTGGCGGAATCGGTGGGCGCGACGATCCTGATGCCGCTCGACGTGGAGGACGCGGGCCAGGAGCAGGCGCTGTTCGAGCGAATTACCCAGCAATGGGGCCAGCTCGACGTGCTGGTGCACTCGGTGGCCTTCGCGCCCAAGGACGACTTGCAGGGCGGGCTGCTCCATGCATCGGCGGCCGGCTTCGCGCGGGCCATGGACGTGTCCTGCCATTCCTTCGTGCGGCTGGCGCGGCGCGCGGTGCCGCTGATGCGCGCGGGCGGCAGCCTGTTCGCCATGAGCTACGAGGGCGCCAACCGCGTGGTGCCGAACTACAACCTGATGGGCCCGGTCAAGGCGGCGCTGGAGGCCTCCTGCCGCTACCTGGCGCACGAACTCGGCCCAAGCGGCATCCGCGTGCACGCCATTTCGCCGGGGCCGCTCAAGACCCGCGCGGCGTCCGGGCTCAAGGATTTCGAGCAGTTGCTGGCGGATGCCGCGGGCCGTGCCCCGCTGGGCGAGCTGGTCGACATCATGGATGTCGGTTTTGCCACCGCCTACCTGGCGACGCCCTACGCGCGCCGGATTTCCGGCAACACCGTGTACGTGGACGGCGGCGCGCACATCATGGGCTGACTGCCGCCGAGGGCGCGATGCGTGGCCCACGGCCCGCGTCGGGCCGCCTACAATGAGCTAGACAACGCAGGCACGCGCTGAGCGCCACGTGCGCGCTGCCTCATATCGGGAGCAAGACATGAAGGTACTCATCCGGGGCCTGCACCGCGATGTGACCGAACAGATGCTGCGCGACAAGCTGGCGACCTACGCACCGGTGACGTCCGTGGAACTGATGCGCGAGGGCGATCCGAACCACCCTTGGGCCTGGGTCGACCTGGATATCGATGCTTTCAAGGCGTGGCGCCTGCTGCGCCAGCTGGATCGCCAGTACTTCGCCGGCAGCATGATGCGCTGGTATATCCCGGCTCACCAGGGCTGATGCGCTGGCAAGTTGAGGCCGGGCGGCTGCCGCGCGCCGCCGCGCTTTGGCATTAAGATAAGCGGCTTCTGCCACTTTGCTGCGCTGCCACGCGGTAGCGCCATTCCCGCATGCTAGAACTCGACGGCGCGATCTGGTTTCGTTCAGGGTCCCAGGACTGGGGCGGGCGCGAGCGCATCGCCCTGCTGGCCGCGATCGGCGAGCACGGCTCGATCACCGCTGCCGCCAAGGCGGTCGGGCTGAGCTACAAGGGCGCCTGGGATGCCATCGACGCCATGAACAACAGCGCGGGCGAGCCGCTGGTGGTGCGCGCCGCCGGCGGCAAGGGCGGCGGCGGCACCGTGCTGACCGAGCGCGCCGCCAGCCTGATCCGCACCTACCGCGCGCTTGAGCACGAGCACCGGCTCTTTGTCGAACACCTTGCCAGCCTCGGCAACGTCAGCGAGACGGCGCAGGACGACCTTCACCTGATGCGGCGTTTCATGATCAAGACCAGTGCACGCAACAAGCTCTTCGGCAAGGTGGCTGGGATCCGCGGCGGCGCCGTCAATGACGAGGTCACGCTGTCGCTCGCGGGTGGCCAGCATGTGGTCGCCACCATCACCCACGAAAGTGTGGAGACGCTGGGCCTCGCGCCCGGCGCCGAAGCCTTCGCGCTGATCAAGGCTTCCTCGGTCCTGCTGGGGCTGCCCGATCCCGGGCTGCGGCTTTCGGCGCGCAACCAGTTGCCTGGCAAGGTGACCCGCGTGCTGCCGGGCGCCGTCAATGCCGAGGTGGCGCTGGAACTGGATGGCGGCGGCACCGTGGTCGCCATTGTCACCAACGACAGCGTGAGCGCGCTGGGGCTTGCCGAGGGCAGCCGCGCGCTGGCGATCTTCAAGGCGTCGAGCGTGATCCTGGGCACCATGGGCTGAGCCTGGCGCGTGCTGGAGATCGCCTTCGGCATCACCATGTGGATGATTGCCGCCAAGCTGCTGTTCGCCTGATTTTCTGAATTCCCGAGTTACCGACGACCATGCCAAGCAACATAGAAATCAAGGCGCGTATCGCCAGCGTGGACGCGCTGTTGCCACGGGTCGCGCCGCTGGCCGACCATGGCCCCGAGCTGATCCTGCAGGACGACACCTTCTTTGCCTGCCCCAACGGGCGGCTCAAGTTGCGCGTCTTTCCTTCCGGCGAAGGCCAGTTGATCTTCTACGCGCGCGCTGACCAGGCGGGGCCCAAGGAGAGCCACTACATCCTCTCGCCCACGGCCGAGCCCGATTCGCTGCGCGCCGCACTGGCGGCGGCCTGGGGCGAGAGCGGGCGCGTGCGCAAGGCGCGCACCTTGTTCCTGGTGGGCCGCACGCGCGTGCATCTGGACCGCGTGGAGGGGCTGGGGGATTTCCTGGAGCTGGAGGTGGTGCTGGCCGACGGCGAGCCGGCCCAGGCCGGCATTGCCGAGGCGCATGCGCTGCTAGGCAAGCTGGGCATAACGCGAGGGCAATTAATCGAAACCGCTTACGTCGACCTGCTGCGCGCGGCCGGGGCCTGAGTTGGCCTCACTGAGCCGACCTCACTGAGCCAGCCTCAGACCACGTGCGCCGAGACGGGCGCGTACACCTGCGGATGCCCCTTCACGGGCGCGGCGCCAAAGATGCGGCCTTCGCGCACTTCCAGCACATGGTCGCCGAGGGCCTCCACGTCGTCGGGGTCGTGCGAAATCACCAGCATGGGCACTTCCAGGCTGGCTTGCAGCGCGCGCAGCTCGGCGCGCATGCGTATGCGCAGCGCCGGGTCCAGCGCGGAGAACGGCTCGTCCAGCAGCACGATATCGGGCCGCGCCGCCAGCGCGCGAGCCAGCGCGGCGCGTTGTTTCTGGCCGCCAGAGATCTCGCCGGGATAGTTGCCGGTGATCGCGCCAAGGCCAAACGCATCGATCCAGCGCTGCGCTTCCGGGTGGTGCGTATTGCGGCGCGGGTTGCGCCAGCCCCGCTCCAGCCCGAAGGCGATGTTCTGCGCGACCGTCAGATGCGGGAACAAGGCGTAGTCCTGGAACAGGTAGGCCACGCGCCGCTCCTGCGGACGCACGTTGACATGTGTCTCACTGTCGAACAGGGTGCGGCCGTTGAGCACGATGCGGCCGCTGTCCGGCGTGAGCAATCCGGCGATGGCGCGCAGCGTCAGGCTCTTGCCCGCGCCGGAGGGGCCAAACAGCGCAATGCGCTTGCTTTGCGAATCGAAGGCGATATCCAGCCCGAACCGGCGGTCGGCGGAACCAAGCTGCTTGCGTACGGTGACTTGCATGGTCATGGCGGCCTACCGGTACATTTTGCGGGTGGGCGGCACCAGCCGCCCGGCGGCCACCAGCAGCACCACGCAGGTGAGGGAAGTGACCAGCACCAGCACGTTGGCGGTGTTGTCGTCGCCGGCCTGCACGGCTTCGTAGATGGCGACCGACAGCGTTTGCGTGCGCCCGGGCAGGTTGCCCGCCACCATCAGCGTGGCGCCGAACTCACCCAGCGCGCGGGCAAAGGCCAGCAGCACGCCGGCGATGATGCCGCGCGACGCCAGCGGCAGCGTCACGCGAAAGAAGATGCCGGCCTCGGACGTGCCGAGCACGCGCGCGGCGTCCTCGAGCTGCGAGTCAACCCCTTCGAAGGCGGCGCGGGCCGACTTCAGCACCAGCGGGAAGGCCACGATGGTGGAGGCCAGCACCGCGCCTTGCCAGGTAAAGACCAGTTCGATGCCGAGCCGGCCGAGCCACTCGCCGAACACGCCGCGGCGCCCGACCAGCACCAGCAGGTAGTAGCCGAGCACGGTCGGTGGCAGCACCAGCGGCAGCGTGAGCAGGGCGTCGACCACGTCGCGCGCGGCCGATCGCCAGCGCGACAGCGCAAAGGCCGCGCCCACGCCCAGCACGGCGTTGAGCACGGTGGCCCAGCCCGCCACTTTGAGCGACAGCGACAGCGGGACCCAGATAGCTTCCAGGGAGGTCATCAGCATAAACGCCTGCCAGCGGGGAGCCAGGCAGGCGGCAAGGTGGATTCAGGTTGGCGGCGCGCCTGGGCGCCGGGGCCGCGGGCAAGGATCAGGGATTATGGCTTGCGGCCTACGGCTACGGATTACGGCTTGAGAAAACCATACTTGGCCAGCACCGCCTGCCCTTCCGGTGACGTCACGTAGCCGAGGAATGCCGCGGCTTGCTCGGGCTGCTTGGAGTGCGAGGTGATGGCGATCGGATACGTGACCGGCTGGCGCGTCGGTACCCGCAGCGCCACCTTGACCTTGTCCGGCATGATCGCCGCATCGGTGGCGAACACGAAGCCGGCATCGACTTCGCCACGGGCCACGTAATCCAGGCTCTGGCGCACGTTTTGCGCCATCACGCCCTTGGCCGAGACCGCATCCCACACGCCCGCTGCTTCCAGCGCGCCCTTGGTATAGCGGCCCACCGGCACCGACGCCGGGTTGCCGAAGGCCACGCGCTTGAACTCGGGGCGGGTCAGGTCCTGCAGCTTGCCCACTTCCAGCTTGCTGTCAGCCGGCAGGATCAGCGCGAGCTGGTTGGCGGCGAAATCGCGGCGCGACGCGGGCTGCACCACGCGTTCGGCCACGGCCTTGTTCATCGCGTCCTGGTCGGCCGAGGCAAACACATCGGCCGGCGCGCCATTGACGATCTGCTGCATCAGCACGTCGGAGGCGCCGAAGTTGAGGATCACCTTGGTCTGGGGGTGCACGCGTTCGTAGGATTCGGCGAGCGACTTGAAGGCATTGGTCAGGCTGGCCGCGGCGGAGACCACCAGGTCCGCGCCGAAGGCGGCCGGGGCGGACAGCGCCAGGGTGGCGGACAGCAGCAGGCCGGCCGCCAGCGAGGCGGCGCGCGGCTGGCGGGACTGGGCAGGCAACGCAGCGGAAATCGGGAGCATGGACATGGCGGGGCGCGGGTGGCCGGAAGCGGGTTGGATAGCAGGCGAGCCAGGCCGGAATGTGCCCGCCAGATGTGCCCGCCAAATGCGCAATATATGACGGTATATAACGCGGCGTCAATGGCACATTGGGTTAGGACAGGGCATATCGGCGGGCCGTGCGGGTGCGCCTGCTGCCGGCGGCCCGCCGTCACGGTGGTGTAACGCGCGCGTCACTCTGTTGCCATTTGCGCTCGGGACAATGTCCGGCTCCAGGCACAACAAGAAAGAAGGGAGCCACAAATGCACCGCTGTCCGACCGACGTTCTATCTGCGCGCGCCGCACCCGCTTCGTCCCCGATCCTCGCCGTGCCCACCGTGGCCGCGCTGGGCGCCGCCATCGTGGCCACCGTGCTGCTGGCCGCCTGCGGCTCCGATGACAGCCCCGCCAGCCCCGGCACGGGCACGGGTGTCACGCCGCAGGCCGATAGCGTCTCGGCCGGCACCAAGGCCACACTGGCCTTGCTGGAAACCACCGACCTGCACACCAATGTGCGCAGCTACGACTACTTCAAGCTGGCCGAGGACAAATCCTTCGGCTTCGAGCGCGTGGCAACCCTGATCAAGCAGGCGCGCGCCGAGTTTCCCAACACCCTGCTGCTGGACAACGGCGACACGATCCAGGGCACCGCGCTGGCCGATTACCAGGCCCAGGTCAACCCGCTCAAGTGCGGCGAGACCCTGGCCATGTACAAGGTGATGAACGCGGCCAGGTTCGACGGTGGCGGCATCGGCAACCACGAGTTCAACTACGGCCTGGGCTATCTGAACCAGGTCACGGGCAACCGCTTCAACGTGGATGGCCTGCCCGACCCGACCGTGCAGACGCCGTGCGCCGGGCCGGCCTTCCCGCAGGTGCTGGCCAACGTGTACAGCGTGCGCACGCGCGCGCCGCTGTTCCAGCCGTACACCATCATCACCCGCCAGATCACCGCCACCGGACCCGACGGCAACACCGTCACGGTGCCGGTCAAGGTCGGCATCATTGGTTTCACGCCGCCCGCGATCATGAGCTGGGACAAGCGCTGGCTCGACGGCAAGGTCTACACCGAGGGCGTGAAGGAAACCGCCGAGAAGTTCGTGCCGGAGATGCGCGCCAAGGGTGCCGACCTGGTGGTGGTGATCTCGCACGGCGGGCTCGATGCCTCCGCGTACTCGCCCACCATGGAGAACGGCAGCTGGCACCTGTCCAAGGTGGCCGGCGTGGACGCCATGCTGATCGGCCACTCGCACCAGGTCTTCCCCGATGCCACCAGCACGGTGGCGCAGTTCAACCTGCCGGGCGTGGACAAGGTGCGCGGCACGATCAACGGCGTGCCTACCGTGATGGCCG
Organism: Cupriavidus sp. GW821-FHT02F09; assembly: GCF_059421605.1. Classification (NCBI taxonomy): domain Bacteria; kingdom Pseudomonadati; phylum Pseudomonadota; class Betaproteobacteria; order Burkholderiales; family Burkholderiaceae; genus Cupriavidus; species Cupriavidus sp. GW821-FHT02F09. Next base: position 46,773 of record NZ_JBWKVH010000014.1, on the reverse strand, counting down.
ACTACTGGGGCCGCCGCCTCGGCGTGATCAAGTTGCAGCTCGCGCATGACGGCAATCGCTGGGTGGTTGACAAGAGCGCTACCACGGTCCAGGCGCGCTCGATCCAGAATGCCGACAAGAGCTATGTGGCGGCCGATGCCAGCGTGGCGGCCGCGGTCGATGCGGAGCACCAGGCCACCATCGCCTACGTGAAGACGCCGATCGGCACCACCGACTACCGCATGAGCACGTACTTCGCCGACGTGGGCGATCCCGGTGCGATCCAGATCGTCAACCAGGCGCAGGCGGCTTACGTGAAGGACTACATCGCCGCCAACCTGCCGGCGCTGGCCGCGCTGCCGGTGCTGTCCGTCTCCGCGCCGTTCAAGAGCGGCTTTGGCGGGGGCAATGACTACACCGACGTGCAGTCCGGCAACCTCGCCATCAACAACGCAGCCGATCTCTACCTCTACCCCAACACCATCTACGCGGTGAAGGTGAGCGGCAATGACGTCAAGGCCTGGCTGGAGACCGCCGCCAAGCGCTTCAACCTGATCGATCCGGCCAAGACCGCCGACCAGCCGCTCATCAGCAGCTTCCCCGGCTATAACTTCGACATGTTCACCTCGCCCGACCTGCAGTACGAGATCGACGTGACGCAGCCGGAGGGCAGCCGCATCAAGAACCTCGCGTACAAGGGCGTGCCGCTCGACGCCAGCCAGCAGTTCATCGTGGCCACCAACAATTACCGCGCCAGCGGCGGCGGCAATTTCCCCGGCCTGGACGGCAGCAAGACGGTCTACGCCTCGCCGGACGCCAGCCGCGATGTGCTGATCGCCTACATCAAGAAGGCCGGCGCCATCACGCGCGCCACCAACGGCGGCGCGCGCAGCTGGCGCTTCACCAAGGTGGCCACGGCCGGCAAGGTGGTGTTTGCTTCCGCGCCAGGCCAGCTGGCGCAGGCGCAAGCCGCAGGCCTGGCCAATATCGCGCTGGAGCAGGCGAGCTACGACACCACCAAGAACCTGTCGCTATACAGCGTCGACCTCAACCAGTAAGGCGGCAATGACCACGGCAATGAGCACGGCAACGAATACGCCAATGAAGGGAACGACGGCGCCGGCATGCAGCGCGCCTGTGCGTCGCCACGGGCGTCAGCGCCGCCTGCATCCGGTCATCGCTGCGGCGCTGGTGGCGGTCGCGGTGGCGGCCGGCTGCGTGGGCGGGGCATCGGCGTGGCGCGAGCATGCCAGCGCGCGCCACGCGCAGCTTGCCCAGTGGCAGACGCGGGCCGGCTCGGCCGGAGACGAAGAGGCGCTCGCGGCGCTGCGCCAGGCGGCGCGCGCGGGGGAGGGCGCGGCCCAGGCCTCGCTTGGCGAAGCGTTGTGGGCAAGCGGGGATGCGGCGGCGCATGCCGAAGGCCGGGACTGGCTGAAGCAGGCCGCCGGGGCGGGCGATGCGCGCGCGCATTTTGTGCTGGGCAAGGCGGCTTTCCTCGGCGAGGCGCAGCGCGCGCCCGACGCTGAGGCGGCCTGGCACCACTTCGAGCTGGCCGCCGCGGCGGGCAATACCGGGGCTGCGTACTACCTCGGCTTGCTGCACCGCGGCGGCTATGGCCGCGCGCCGGACCCGGCCGCGGCCGCGCGCTGGTTCGAGCTGGCCGCCGATGCCGGCGTGCCGCAGGCGATGTTCATGCTGGCCAATGCCTATCGTGAAGGTGCAGGCGTGCCGCGCGACGAGGCCCGCGCGGTAGCGTGGTACGAGGCCGCGGCCGAGCGCGAGCATCCGGAATCGATCCAGGCGCTGGCGATGGCCTATCGGTATGGTGAGTTGGGGTTGAAGCGGGATGAGGGGAGTTTTCGCGCGCATCTGGCGGAGACTGCGCATGCGTTGAAGCATCCGGCTTTGAGTCCTTGATTCAATGAGTCTTTGAGCTGGGGCGGATGGGGCGTTGGAGGCTGTAGCCCGCTGACGCGGGGGTGTCGCTTGTGGGCGGGGTTTTACGGCTTCTAGCTGCTGTCGCGGCTGTACGGTGTTGGCCGTTTTAGAACGTGTGAGATGTCACTTCTCTTTACTCGTAAAGAAAAGTAACCAAGAGAAAGCGATCCTTGCAGGAGGCTGGCGTGGCGTCGTTGGGGATCCCAATGGTTTCGTCGTACGGCCCCGGGTGCTAATGGCCTCGTGCCGTTACCGGTTCAGAGCACCACGACCCAGCCAATGCCCAGGGTTTCGTGGTGGTCCCCCCGGTAGCGGCCACCACGAACTTCAAGCCGTCTGTCGCTCGCGGGGTGACCGGCCACGAAGTTGCAAGCGTCCCGTTTCCGTCGTGGGCGCGGTGGCACCGGATTGATAGGCCGAAAAATCCTTCCACCGCGCCCACCCCACCACGAAACCATCACGGCGTGATATATCGTGACACCTTGCACCGGTACCGGCAGATGGATGAATGCGCAGGGATGCCGCTACCGAGCAGCCTCACCACGAGACCAGGGCCATCCGCAGGATCGTGGCCACTCAAGCCGGTAACGGCACGAGGCCATTAGCACCCGGGGCCTGACGACGAAACCACCGGGCTGCGCAATCCCAATAAGCCAGCCTCCTGCAAGGATCGCTTTCTCTTGGTTACTTCTCTTTACGAGTAAAGAGAAGTGACATCTCACACGTTCTAAAACAGCCAACACCGTACAGCCGCGACAGCAGCTAGAAGCCGTAAAACCCCGCCCACAAGCGACACCCCCGCGTCAGCGGGCCACTCCGCTACCAGTTCAATCAATCCTGATATCCGCAGCCTTAACCACCTTCGCCCACTTCACGATCTCGCTGCGCTGGAACTCCGCAAACTCCCCCGGCGACATCCCCGACGGCTCCATGCCCAGCTTCTCCAGCCGCGCCTGCATATCCGGCGTCTTGATGATCGCTGAGATCTCCTTGTACAAGCGGTCCACGATCGGCTTGGGCGTATTTGCCGGCGCAAAGATCGCTTGCCACGATTCCAGCTCGTAGCCACTGACGCCGGCTTCGGCCATCGTCGGCACATTCGGCATGCTCTTGATGCGCCTGGCGGAAGTCACGGCCAGCGCCCGCAGCTTGCCCGAGTCGATATGCTGGGCGGCCACCACGGTCGTGTCGAACATCATCGGCACCTGCCCCGCCATCACGTCCTGGATCGCCGGGCCGCTACCCTTGTAGGGAATGTGTGTGATCTTGATGCCGGCCAGGCTCTTGAACAACTCACCGGCCAGGTGCTGCGAGGTGCCGTTGCCGGCGGATGCGAAGGCGAGCGTATCCGGCTTGGCCTTGGCTTCGGCCACGATGTCCTTCACCGTCTTGAACGGGCTGCCGGCGCTGACTACCAGCACATTGGCATTGGTGCCGATCAGCGTGATGGGGGCGAAGGACTTGACCACGTCGTACGGCATCTTCGGGTACAGGCTGGCATTGATCGCGTGCGAGCTGATGGTGCCGCCGAGGATGGTGTAGCCATCTGGCGCGGCCTTGGAGGCGTAGTCGGAGCCGATATTGCCGCCGGCGCCGGGGCGGTTCTCCACCACCACGGTGGTGCCGAGCGCCTGGCCCAGGCGCTGGCCGATCAGGCGCGCCAGGGTGTCGGTGGTGCCCCCGGGCGGGAACGGCACCACGTAGGTGATCGGCTTGCTGGGCCAGCTGGCCTGGGCGGATGCGCTCAGCGGGAGGGCGGCGGCAGCCAGGGTCGCCGCGGCGGCCAGCAGCGCAAGGGCTTGGCGTTTCATGGGGTGGGGTCTCCTCGGTTCTTATTGGGGTGGTGAAGCGATGGCGGGGCGATGGCGGGGCGATGGTGGGACGCTAGTTAAGCGCTAGTGAATCTCCGGCTCGCGGTCCTCCGGGGCATCGACCGGTTCCAGGAAATCAAAGTCGCAGCCCTTGTCCGCCTGGCTGACGTGGCGCAGGTAGAGCTTGCCGTAGCCGCGCTCGAACTTGGGCACGGGCGCGACCCAGGCGGCGCGGCGGCGCGCCATCTCGTCGTCGCTGATCAGCAGGTTGAGCTTGCGGGCCGGCACGTCCAGCTCGATCAGGTCGCCGTCGCGCACGAAGGCGAGCGGGCCGCCCACATACGATTCCGGTGCCACGTGCAGCACGCACGCGCCGTAGCTGGTGCCGCTCATGCGTGCATCCGAGATGCGCACCATGTCGCGCACGCCTTGCTTGAGCAGCTTCTGCGGAATCGGCAACTGGCCCCATTCCGGCATGCCGGGTGCGCCTTGCGGGCCGGCGTTCTGCAGCACGATCACGCAGGTGGCATCGAGGTCCAGCGCCGGGTCGTCGATGCGGGCGGCCATGTCGTTGTAGTCGCGGAACACCACGGCGCGCCCTGTGTGGCGCAGCAGGTCCTGCTGCGCGGCCGGGGGCTTGATCACGGCGCCGTCCGGGGCGAGGTTGCCGCGCAGCACGGCCAGCCCGTCGCTGGCTACCAGCGGCTTGTCGCGCGGGCGGATCACGTCGTCGTTGAACACGCGCGCGCCTGCCAGGTTCTCTCCCAGCGTGCGGCCATCGACGGTGAGCGTGCCGGTATCGAGCAGGTCGCCCATCTGCGCGAGCATCGCGCGCAGGCCGCCGGCGTAGTAGAAGTCTTCCATCAGGTACTGGCCCGACGGACGGATATTGGCCAGCACCGGCGTGCTGCGCGCCAGCTCGTCGTAGCGATCCAGCGATAGCGCATGGCCGGCGCGGCGCGCCAGTGCGATCAGGTGGACGATGGCGTTGGTGGAGCCGGACAGCGCCAGCGCGGTGCGCACGCCGTTGTCGATGGCGGCGGGCGTGACGATCTCCGATGGCTTCAGGTCCTGCCACACCATCTCGACGATGCGCCGGCCAGACAGCGAGGCCATTTGCGCATGGCGCGAATCCGGCGCGGGGATCGACGAGGCGCCGGACAGGCACATGCCGATGGCCTCCACCACGGCCGTCATGGTCGATGCCGTGCCCATCGTCATGCAATGCACCGGCGAGCGCGCGATGCCGTCTTCGATGCCCTGCCAGTCCTGCTCGGTGATATTGCCGGCGCGCAGCTCGGCCCAGTACTTCCACGTATCCGAGCCGGAGCCCAGCGTCACGCCGTTCCAGTTGCCGCGCAGCATCGGCCCGGCCGGCACGAAGAGGGTGGGCAGGTCCATCGCCAGCGCACCCATCAGCAGGGCAGGCGTGGTCTTGTCGCAGCCGCCCAGCAGCACGCAGCCATCGGCAGGGTAGGAGCGCAGCAGTTCCTCCGTCTCCATCGCCAGCAAGTTGCGGTAGAGCATGGTGGTGGGCTTCTGGAACGGCTCGGACAGGCTCATTGCCGGCATTTCCACCGGGAATCCGCCCGCCTGCCAGATGCCGCGCTTGACCTCTTCGGCGCGCTGGCGGAAGTGGCTGTGGCAGGGGTTGATGTCGCTCCAGGTGTTGATGATGGCGACAACCGGCTTGCCGGCGTAGTCGGCGCGGCTGTAGCCCATCTGCGCGGTGCGCGAGCGGTGGCCGAAGGCGCGCAGGTCGTTGGCGCCGTACCAGCGGTGGCTGCGCAGTTCCTCGGGCTGCTTGCGGGGCCGGTCTTGCGGCTTCTTGCCGGCGGGGTTCGTGGGCATGGGCTGTCTCCTCTGATCGGTAGCGTCGTGGCGACGTCTGCTCTTTTTTTGTCTGGCCCCGGCGGGCGGCCGTCCTGCTTCTCCAGCGCCGAAGACAGCAGATGATAGCGCTGTCATTTGTCGCCCACAACGCATGCGTGCTCGGGGTTAACCCGTCGCGCACTCCCGCATCGCGGCCCGCGGCGCGGCGCGGGCGCTATCATGGCGCCCATGCCGGCCCTGCGCCCAGCCGGCTTTTTCCGCTTCCTTCACCACATTCATGGCCTCATCCCGTAAGCCGACCGCTCCTCGCACCGCCCCTCGTTCCGCGCCCACGCCAGCCCCTGCCGGCCGCGCCACCGGCAGCGTCACGCTGGCTGACGTGGCCAAGATCGCGGGCGTCTCGCCGATCACCGTGTCGCGCGTGGTCAACCAGCCCGGGCTGGTCTCGGCGGGCACCGTGGCGCGCGTGCAGGAGGCCATCCAGCGCACCGGCTACGTGCCCAACTTGCTGGCCGGCGGCCTGGCCTCGCGGCGCAGCCGGCTGATCGCGGCCATCGTGCCGACCATCGCCAACTCGATCTTTGCGGACACCATCCAGGCGCTGACCGATCGCTTCTCGCAAGCGGGCTACCAGATGATGCTGGGCCTGTCCGGCTATGCCGCCACGCGCGAGCAGGACCTGCTGGCCGCCATCCTTTCGCGCCGCCCCGACGGCATCGTGCTGACCGGCATCGCGCACACCGCCGACACGCGCCGGCGCCTGCTGGCCGCGCGCGTGCCGGTGGTGGAAACCTGGGACATCACGCCCACGCCGATCGACATGCTGGTGGGTTTCTCTCACGAGAAGGTGGGCCAGACAGTGGCCGAGTACCTGCATGCGCGCGGCTATCGCAAGCCGGCCATCCTGTCGGCCAGCGACCAGCGCGCTGAGTCGCGCCGCCTGGGCTTTCTCGACGCGTTCGGCCGCCACGGCATCACGGAAGTGCCGAGCAGCATCGTGCCCGCGCCGTCCAGCCTGGGGCTTGGCCGCGAGGGGCTGGCGCGGCTGCTCGACGGCGGCGCGCAGCCGGACGTGGTGTTCTGCAGCTCGGACACGCTGGCGCAGGGCGCGCTCTCGGAAGCCTGCGCGCGCGGGCTGAAGGTGCCGGAGCAGCTCGCGGTGATGGGCTTTGGCGATCTCAACTTTGCCGCACATACCTACCCGGCGTTGTCGACCGTGCGCATCGACGGCCCGGCCATTGGCCGCACCGCTGCCGAGTGCCTGCTGGCCCGCATCGACGGGCGCGAAGTGGGGGAGCGCATCATCGACCTGGGGTTCGATGTCATCCAGCGCGAGAGCGCCTGACTCCCGAGCCTGGGCGCTGCCCTGCGGCGCGGCTCCGGACGCGTTATGATTGCGCTACCATCCAACGTTGCATTTTTCCCCTCGCCTCGCATCCATGTCCCAAGCCACGCTCATCCAGATCGGCCCGCTCGCGCCGCAGATCAATTCCCGCCTGCGCGAGCAGTACCAGGCCGTGCCGCTGTGGGAGCAGCCCGAGCCGCTGGCGTGGCTGCGCGAGCACGCGCAGCAGGCGCGCGTGGCGGTGACATCGGCGCGCCACGGCATTACCGCCGAGGCCATCGCGGCCATGCCCAGGCTCGCAGCCATCGTGAGCTTTGGGGTCGGCTATGACTCGATCGCGCTGGACGCGGCCCGCGCGCGCGGCATCCAGGTCAGCAACACGCCCGACGTGCTCAACGACTGCGTGGCTGACCTCGCTTTCGGCCTGCTGCTCGACGCCGCCCGCGGCATCGCCCATGGCGACCGCTTCGTGCGCGCCGGCAAGTGGGGCAAGGACAACTTCCCGCTGACCACCCGTGTCTCCGGCAAGAAGCTCGGCATCCTGGGCCTGGGTCGCATCGGCGAGAAAGTGGCGCAGCGCGCCACCGGCTTCGGCATGGATATCGCGTACCACAACCGCCGGGCGCGCGCCGGCGCGCCGTGGCGCCACGAGCCTGACCTGAAGGCGCTGGCCGGCTGGGCGGATTTCCTGGCCGTCACCTGCGTGGGCGGCCCCGAGACCGAAGGGCTGGTATCGGCCGACATCATCGAGGCGCTGGGCCCCAAGGGCATCCTGGTCAATGTGTCGCGCGGCAGCGTGGTGGACGAAGACGCGCTGGTGGCGGCCCTGCGCGACGGCCGCCTCGGCGGCGCCGGGCTGGACGTGTTCCGCGCCGAGCCGGAAGTGCCCGAGGCGCTGTTCGCGCTGGACAACGCGGTACTGGCTCCGCACGTGGCCAGCGGCACGCATGAAACCCGCGCGGCCATGGCCGGGCTGGTGTTCGACAACCTCGATGCGTTCCTTGGCACCGGCAAGGTGATCACGCCGGTACTCTGACGCGCTGGCAGGCCTCGCCCGCGCACGGCGCCGGTCCTATACTGGATCAGGCGGTGGATCAGGCGCCCGCCGCCCCGGCGGCGCCATCTCACCCTCGCGCGTCAGGAGGCAATGATGGGACGCAAATATATCGATTGCCGCGAGTTTCCGAGCGAGTCGAAGTGCACGGTGGCATTGAGCGCCGACACCGAAGACGAACTGCTCGAAGTCGCGGTCCAGCATGCGGTGCAGGTGCACCAGCACCAGGATGGCCCCGAACTGCGGCAGATGCTCAAGGGCGCATTCAAGGATGGCTCGCCGCCCGCGTGAGCACGGGAACGCAGGAACGCAGGCCGCCGCCTGGCGAGGGCGGCGACCTGCCGTTCAGGTTCAGGTTGACGTTGGGTTTGAAGTGGACGCTGTAGCCATCACGTCAAACACATGCGCTATTCTCACTGGCGTCAACGTCCGCCACCCCGCCACGTCAATGAAAACCATCTATCTCGCCGGCTTCGACGTATTTCGCAAAGACGCCATCGCCTACGGCGAGGCCCTCAAGGCCCGCTGCGCCCATTACGGCTTCCTTGGCCTCTATCCCCTCGACAAAGCCGCCCCGGCCGGCCTTTGCGGCCCCGACACCGCGCGCTGGATCTACGAGGCGAACATCAACCTGCTGCGCCGCGCCGACATGGTGATGGCCAACCTGGACGATTTCCGCGGGCCGGGCGAGCCGGACTCGGGCACGGCATTCGAGGTGGGATTCGCGATCGCGCTGCAAAAGCCGGTATGGGGCTACAGCAGCGACCGCGGCACGTTGCTGGACCGCGTGGCCGTTGCCGCCGATGAAACGCACGGCAAGGGCGAACGGCTCGATGCGCGTGGCTTCGTGGTGGAGGACTTCGGCCTGAGCAAGAACCTGATGCTGGCCTGCTCGGCCAAGCTGGTGGCGGGAGACGCTGAGGCCTGCCTGGCGGCCATGGCCGAGTCGGAGCGGCGGCGCAGTTGCCGGGGCGCGCCGGCGCCGGCGGAGGATTGATTCCGGCGCGGGCGGGACCTGCATCCCGCCGCGCCGCTACTTCTTCGCTATTTCGCCGTGCCTCTGCGCAGTGTTTCCACGCCCGCCGCGATATCGTCCGCGGTGCTTGCCACGATCTGGCGGTAAGCCGCCACCACGCCGTCCACCGCGCCCGGCGCGGCCAGTTCGGCCTGCGTGCGGCCGGCCTTGACCTTGCCGTCGGGCAGGCGGCGCACGGTCCAGTTGATGATGGCGCCAGCGCGCTGGCCCACGTCAGCATCCAGTCGCACCACTTCGGTGGTGATGCGGAACACGGGCTCCACTTCCGACAAGCCTTGCTGGTAGGTGTCGACCGCACTTAGCCTGGCCTGCAGTTGCTGCGACAGCGCGTCGCGCAGCTCGTCCGGCAGCGGCGCGGACCAGCGCGACAGGTCCAGCAGCTTGAGCTCGTTGCCATCCTTGCCGTCACGCACCACCAGCTGTGGCCGGTTGAGGCGTTCAGGCACGCGCACCGGCGCAACCTCGATCCACACCGGCTGCGCCTGCGGCGCCCGCGCTGGCGCGGCGGCCTGTCCTTCGGCGCCGGTAGCCGTAGCGGCAGCGGGTCCCTGGGCCAGCGTGTAGTAGCGCGGATCGGGCGAGGCGCAGCCCGCCAGCAGCGCGGCGCCGAGCGCGAGGGGCAGCAACAGGCGGTGGCGGGTCATCTCTATGCGGGTCATCATCATTTCTCCGGCTTGCCGCGCACCAGCGCTTCAGGGTGGCGTTCCAGGTATTCGGTCAGCGTGCGCAGCGACACCGCGGTGCGCGTGAGCTCCTGCATCATGCGGCGCGTGTCTTGCTGCAGCGGGGCATCCGAGGCGAGCGTGCCGTTGGCCGCGCTCAACGTCTTGCGCGCGTCCTGCAGCGCGGCCAGCACCTGGGGCGCAACGTCGCCGTTGAGCTGGGCGACCAGTTTGTCGGCGCTGGTCATCATGGTGTTGAGCGTGGCTATCGACGTGCGCAGGTCCTGGCCGATCTGCTCGAACGGCACCTTGTCGATCTTGTTGACGATATCGCCCAGCTTGGCCTGCAGCTCGTCGAACGCGCCCGGCGTGGTGGCCAGTTCAGGCATGGCGCCATCCAGGTTGACGTTGGCCGGTGGCGCCTTGGGGAAGAAATCCAGCGCGACATAGAGCTGGCCGGTCAGCAGGTTGCCGGTGCGCAACTGCGCGCGCATGCCGCGCTTGATCAGCGTCTGGACGATATTGCGGGCGCGGTTGACGTCCTCCACGTCACGCGCCCGGAAGCCCATGCGCGAGGGGTACAGTTCCACCACCACGGGCAGGCGGAACGCCTTCTTCTCGACCTGGTACTCGATGCCGATCGAGCGCACCTGACCCACGACCACGCCGCGGAAATCCACCGGCGCGCCGGGCGAGAGCCCGCGCACGGACTGGTCGAAGTTCAGCACGGCGAGAGAAGGCGCAATTTCTTCCGGCTCCTTCATCGCCTCGGTCTGGTCGCTGGCCAGCAGGAACTGGGTGTTCTCGTTAGCGGCATCCGTCGCCTTGGAGTCATCCGGGGCCTGGAAGGCCACGCCGCCGAGCAGCACCGTCACCAGCGATTGGGTGTTGAGCTTGAAGCCACCGGCATCGAGCTTGATGTCCACGCCGCTGGCGTGCCAGAAGCGCGAGTCGGCCGTGACCAGCTTGTCGTAGGGCTTGTTGATGAACACGCGCAGCGACAGGTCGCGCCCGTTGGGCTCCAGCTGGTAAGCCACCACCTGGCCGACCTGTACGCGGCGGTAGTAGACCGGCGAGCCGATGTCGAGCGAGCCGAGATCGGTGGCGCGCAGCAAGAACTGCTTGCCGGAGGCATCGGTGGTGACGGCGGGCGGCACTTCCAGCCCGGTGAAGTCGCGCACGCGCTCCTCCGACTTGCCGGCGTCAACGCCGATATAGGCGCCTGACAGCAGGGTGCTCAGCCCGGAGATGCCACTGGTGGCAAAGCGCGGGCGCACCACCCAGAAGCGTGTGTCCTTGGTGGAGAAGCTCGCCGCATCCTGGGTCAGGTCGATCTTGGCGATCACGTGCGAGTGGTCGCCGGCCAGCCGCACGGACTTGACCAGGCCGATGTCCACGTCCTTGTAGCGTACCGGCGTCTTGCCCGGGACCAGGCCCTCGGCGGTGCGGAACGTAACCGTGATCTCGGGGCCGCGCTCGGTGAGCGTGTGGATCAGCAGCGACAGGCCAACCACCGCCGCCACGATCGGGATCAGCCAGACCAGCGAGGGCAGCCAGCGCGCCCGGCGGCGGCGCTCTGGCGCCGGTGGCTGCGAGGAAGGAGAGGGAGGGGACTGGTCTAGGTCAGGCATCGTTTGTATCCATCGAATCCCACAGCAGGCGCGGGTCGAAACTGAGTGAAGCCAGCATGGTGAGCACCACCACGGAGCCGAACGCCATGGCGCCGGCGCCCGGGATGATGGTGGCCAGTGCCCCGGCCCGCACCAGCGAAGCCAGCAGCGCCACCACGAAAATATCCAGCATCGACCAGCGGCCGATGATTTCCACCAGCCCGTACAGCCTGGTCTGCTGGCGAATTCGCCAGCGCGAGCGGAAATGCACGGACAGCAGCAGCAGCGCGAGGATGATCATCTTCAGCAGGGGCACCACGATGCTGGCGATCAGCACCACGATGGCCAGCATGTTGGAGCCCGACAACCATAGGTAGACCACGCCGGAGAAGATGGTGTCGCGCTGCGTGCCCAGGATGGACTGCGTCACCATGACCGGCAGCAGGTTGGCGGGAATATAAAGGATGAGGGCGGACAGCAGGAACGCCCAGGTGCGCGCGAGGCTGTTCGGCTTGCGGTGATGCAGCGTGGCGCCGCAGCGCGGGCAGGGCTCGCCTTGCATCGCGAGCGGGCTGAGCGCGTCGCAGGCGTGGCAGGAGACCAGGCCCATCGACGTCGCGGTAGGCACCTGCGGCAGCGGCCTGGTTTCGTCGTCGTCGGTCAGCTCCGCCACCACATTGGCGGCCAGGCGGCGCGAGCGCGCCAGCGCGGCGGCGCCCACCGGGGCCTTGGGGGTTGGGGCGCTCATCGGGGCGGCTCCTCGTCCAGATGCTGCCACAGATCGCGCGGATCGAACGACAGCATCGCGGCCAGCACGATCACCAGCGCGGCGAACGACCACAGCGCCACGCCCGGCAACACTTGCGCCATGGTCGAGAGCTTGACCAGTGTGACCAGCACGCCAATCATGAAGACTTCGATCATGCCCCACGGCCGGGTTTGCTGGATGCCGCGCACGATGCGCTCGAAGCCCGGCGGCATCCGGTGGCGCGCCATCGGCACCAGCAGGTAAAGCATCATCAGCATCTCGGACAAGGGAAACAGGATGGTGGTGGCGAACACCAGCACGGCCACCAGCGTCATGTTGTCCGCGTAGAGCGCCAGCACCGCGCCCCATAGCGTGGTTTCGGTGCGCACGCCCTTGAGATCCATCTCGACGATGGGATAGGCGTTGGACACCAGGAACAGGATCAGCGCGGCAATGACCAGCGGCAGCAGCCGCGCATAGGCCCGCGCGCTATCGCGGTAGAGCTGGCCGCCGCAGCGCAGGCACAGCGCGCGCTCGCCCGGCTCCAGCTCGGCGCGCTGGTAGACCGCATCGCAGTACTCGCAGGCCACCATCCGGGCCAGCTCGGCCTGGGTGGGCGGTGGTGCCAATGGCTGCGGTTCGGGACGGCTGGTTTCGCTCATGCCTTGCCGGAACCCGCCACGTCCTCGGCGGTGGTGATTGGCTTGCCTTGCGCCAGCGCGGGCGGCGGGTCAGCCAGGTGCTGCGAGCCGATGGTCCAGTCGCGCAGCAGCGCGTAGGCCACCGCCAGCAGCGTCGGGCCGATAAACACGCCGAGAAAGCCGAAGGCCAGCGCGCCGCCGAACACGCCCAGCATGACCCAGATCAGCGGCATGTCGGTGCCCTTGCTGATGAGGAGCGGCTTGATGACGTTGTCGGCCATGCTGACCACGCCCACGCCCCACACCACCATGAAGATGGCCCAGCCGAGCGAGCCGGTGTGGTAAAGCCAGAGCGCGGCGGGAATCCACACCAGCGGCGGGCCGACCGGGATCACGGACAGGAAGAAGGTGATGAAGCCGAGTATGGCGGCGCCGGGCACGCCGGCGATCCAGAAGCCGATGCCGGCCAGCAAGGCCTGCACGAAGGCGGTGCCCAACACGCCGTAGACCACGCCCTTGACGGTGTTGCCGGCCAGCGCCAGCAGGTGGTCGGCGCGCTCGCCGGCAATGCGGCGCATGCCAGCGCGCAGCCACGCCACCGCGAACTCGCCGCCGGTATAGAAGAAGAACGCCAGCACGATCGAAAGCGCCAGCTGGCCCAGCCCGGCGCCGATCGACAGCCCGGCGCCCAGTACCACATGGCCCACGGGCGCGATCAGCTTGCGCAGGTTGGCGACCATCTCCGAGTCGGCATGGATCACCTTGTCCCAGGAGCTTTGCAGGTAGTCGCCCACATAGGGCAGGCCGGTCAGCCACCCGGGTAGCGCGGGCGCGCCGTGATCGAAGAACTGGTCGACCAGGCCGGACAGCTCGTCGATGTGCGCGGAGATGCTGGCGCCAGCATAGACAAAGGGGCCGAGCACGATGACCGCGGCCAGCAGCACGCAGATCAGGGCCGCCAGGCTGCGCCGGTTGCCCATCCAGCGCGACAGCACCGTATAGGGGTACCACGAGCTGAAGGCGAGGATGGCGCCCCACAAGAGCGCGGTGGTAAAGGGCGCGAGCACCAGCAGCGAGCCGCCGATCAGCACGATCAGCGCAAAGATGGCGGCGAGTTTTTCAATCAGTTGGCCGGAATTCATCGGGTGCTTCTCCTGGACTGCCGGTGTGACGTGAACGGCGACAATATATAGGAAAACCCGTAGCCCGCCGGAGGCGGGCGGCATCGCGGGGGCTGCAATGTTGCATTGCGGGACGCCGGGCGCGCTATGTGCTGCGCAGGCCTTCCCCGAACGTCTCACGATGCCATACCTCGGTGACATCTTCCAGCAGCGTGAGAAAGCGGTCCAGCGCGGGCAGGCCGTGGTCGCGCCGCACGGTGGCATAAAGGTCGGCGGCCAGCCCCGGTTCGTCCAGCGTGAGGAAGGCGACGTCCTCCCGCGGCGCGCCCGACAGCGAGCGCGGCAGCGCGCTCACCCCCACGCCGGCGCCCACCAGGCTCAGCACCGTCTGCGGATCCACCGACTCGTGCAGCACGCGCGGGTGGAAGCCATTGCGCACGCAGGCGGCCAGCAAGCTGCGGATCACTGGGCTTTGGGTATTAAGCAGCACAAATGGTTCCGCCGCCAGCGCCTTCAGCCGGATCCGGCCGCTTGCCGCCAGTGGATGGCTTGCCGGCAACGCGGCCATCAGTGGCTGCGGATAGACGCGGATCGACCGCAGTTCCTCCCGCCCGGTAGCGCTGGAGGCAAAGCCCACGTCGATCTGGCCACGCACCAGCGCCTCGCCCTGCTGGTCGGGGAGCATCTCGTGCAGGGTCCACTCCACCGCCGGGTTGCGCTCCTGGAACAGCCGCATGGTGCGGGGCAGGGGGCCGTACATCACGGAATTGATGATGCCGATGCGCAGGTAGCCCTCCAGCCCGTCGGCCACGCGCAGCACCATTTTCCGGGTCGAGTCCAGGTCGGCCACGATGTCGCGCGCCCGCGTCAGCAGCGCCTCGCCCGCTCGGGTCAGGCGCGCGCCCAGGCGGCCGCGCTCGAACAGGATGACCCCAAGAGACGCCTCCAGCGACTTGATCTGCTGGCTCAGCGGCGGCTGGGAAATATGCAGGCGCTCGGCGGCACGGCTGAAGTTGCCCTCCTCGGCGACGGCGATGAAATAGCGGAGTTGGCGGATATCCATATGAATGTCGTATGGAAAAGATTCTTAAATCATATTTCACATATGGATTTGGTGCAGCTAGTCTTTGCTTCAACACGGCCCGCCAGCCCCCAAAGACAGCAATCAGCAGCGCCAAGCAGTGATATGCAGCGCCAAGCAGTGACAAACGGCGGAGCAAGGAGAAAGAACCATGACCCCCATCAAAGTCAACGGCGCCCTGCGCGCCGTGCAAGCTCCCGGCGACACCCCCTTGCTGTGGGTGCTGCGCGACGAGCTCGATCTCACCGGTACCAAGTACGGCTGCGGCATGGGCCTGTGCGGCGCCTGCACGGTGCATGTGGATGGCGCCCCGGTGCGCGCCTGCCAGACGCCGGTCTCCACCGTGGCCGGCAAGCGGGTCACCACCATCGAGGGTTTGGGCCAGCCCGATGCGCTGCACGCGGTGCAGAAAGCCTGGCAAGCCGAAGACGTGCCGCAATGCGGCTACTGCCAGTCCGGCCAGCTGATGTCGGCCGCCGCGCTGCTGGCCAGCAAGCGCAACCCCACCGACAGCGATATCGACGCCGCCATGGCCGGCAACATCTGCCGCTGCGGTACCTACGACCGCATCCGCCGCGCGATCCATCGCGCCGCCGCCGAACTGCGTGGAGGCAAGCCAGCATGAAGCGCGACCTCAACCTGATCGATGCCACCCCAGCCAACGGCGGGCGCCGCCGCTTCCTGCAAGCCGGCGCGGCGCTCGCCGGCGGTCTGCTGCTGGAGATCGGCAACGGCGGCCAGCTCATCCGCAACGCGGCCGCCGCGCCCATCACCGACAGCGCGGCCGGCAACTTCGCCCCCAATGCCTGGGTGCGCGTCACCCCTGACAACCGCGTGCTGCTGGTGGTGCACAAGTACGACAGCGGCACCGGCGTGAAGAATGCGCTGGGCCTGATGCTGGCCGAGGAGCTGGATGCCGACTGGGCCACCGTGCAGGTGATCCAGCCCGACGATCCGCTCGCCAAGGCCTACCTGCATCCGCTGTGGGGCATGCACGCGACCGGCGGCAGCACCAGCGTGCCGCTGGAGTGGAACACGCTGCGCCGCGCGGGCGCCACCGCGCGCGCCATGCTGGTAGCGCAGGCGGCGCGGCGTTGGGCGGTGGAGCCGGCGGCCTGCAAGACGGCCGCAGGCGCCGTGATCCACGTGGCCAGCGGACAGCGCCTCACCTACGGCGAGCTGGCCGAAGGCGCGGCACGCCTGCCGGTGCCGGCCGAGGTCACGCTCAAGCGGCCAGACGAGTTCGTGCTGATCGGCAAGGAGCGCAGCAGCTACCGCGTGGCCGACAAGCTCACCGGCCGCGCGTGCTACGCCATCGACGTCAAGCTGCCGGACATGCTGACCGCCATCGTGGTGCACGCGCCGGTGGTCAACGCGCGGGTGGTGTCGTTCAACGCCGCCGAGGTCAAGGCGTTGCCCGGCGTGCGCGATGTGTTCGCCACCGAGATCCCGGAAACGATCGCGCATTTCCGCCCCGACGCGCCGGCCGCGCGCCCCATCAACGGCGCCAGCCAGCCCGGCGTGGCCATCGTGGCCGATCATTTCTGGGCCGCGCAGCGCGCGCGCCAGGCGCTCAAGGTGGCGTGGGGTGAAAGCGCAATGAAGGACTTCAGCGCCGAGGCCGCCATCCGCGCCATGGCCGCGCGCGTGGACGAGCCTGGCAAGAAGTCCAAGGTCAAGGGCGATGCCGATGCCGCCTTCCAGGGCGCCGCCAAGGTGGTGGAAGCGGTCTACACCATGCCCTACAAGGCGCATGCGCAGATGGAGCCGCTCAGCATCGTGGCGTGGGTGCGGCCGGACGCGGTGGAGTACTGGGGCGGCGTGCAGGTGCCCTCGCGCTGCGCGCAGGCGGCCGAGACCATTGCCGGCATCTCGCGCGACAAGGTGAAGATCCATCTGACCGAAGCCGGCGGCAGCTTCGGCGCCCGCGAAGGGCTGCACATCATCCTGGAAGCGACCTATATCGCCAAGCGCATGGGCCGCCCCGTCAAGCTGCTCTACAGCCGCGAAGACGACATGCACGCGTTCTATTACCAGAGCGCCAGCGTGCACAAGGCGCGCGCGGCGCTGGACGCGGCCGGCAATGTGCAGGCCTTCAGCCTGCGCGCCGTGGCGCCGTCGATCAAGGAGCCCGACGATCCCGGCTTCCTGGCCAAGGTGCCGGTCGACCCGAGCTGCACCGAGGGCATGCGCGACGATTTCTACTACCAGGTGCCCGCGCTCGACCTCGCCTGGGTGCGCCACGAGCCGGGCTTCCCGGTGTGGTGGTGGCGCGCGGTGAGCTACGTGCCGAATATCTTCGCCATCGAAAGCCTGATCGACGAAGCCGCGCATGCCAGCACGCAGGACCCGGTGGCGTTGCGCAGGAAGCTGCTGCAAGGCAAGCCCGAGCATGTGGCGGTGCTCGACCGCGCCGCCGCGCTGGCGGGCTGGAAAGCCGGCGCGAAGCCGGGCAAGGGCGGCATTGGCCGTGGCCTGGGCGTGGCCACCTACGAAGGCTACAAGAGCTATATCGCCATCGTGGCCGATGTCAGCGTCAGGAACGGCGCCATCACCGTGCACAAGATCACCTGCGTGGTGGACTGCGGGCTTGCCGTCGATCCCAGCTCGGTGCGCCAGCAACTGGCTGGCGGCATCTACTGGGGCGTGTCCACCGCGTTGATGAACGCGGTGCATATCGAGAACGGCGGCGTGAAGCAAAGCAACTTCCACGACTACCCGGTGGTGCGCATGAGCGACGCCCCGGCGCTGGAGATCGTGGTGATGCCGCCCTCCGGCAGGCAGCCCGGCGGCGTTGGCGAGCTGTCCAACCCGCCGGTGGTGCCGGCGATCGGCAACGCCATCTTTGCGGCCACCGGCAAGCGCTTGCGCGCCACGCCATTTGCGCTGGCGTAGGCCAGCCGTCCGACCGGCACGCAAGCACGGAACAACCCGAACCCGACGAAAGGACTCGCAATGACGACAGCGACGAAATGGAAATGCATGGTATGCGGCTTTGAATACGACGAAGCGCTCGGCATGCCCGAACACGGTTTTCCCGCCGGCACGCGCTGGGAGGATATCCCCGACGAATGGCTTTGCCCGGACTGCGGCGTGAGCAAGGCCGAGTTCGAGATGGAAGTGGTGGCCTGAGCCATGACGAACGACGCGAACGACGCCATCATCGCGAAATCGCAGCAAGCGCTGCCGCTGGTCATCCTCGGTACCGGCCTGGCCGGCTACACGCTGGCGCGCGAGTTCCGCAAGCTCGACAGCGCGACGCCGCTGGTCATCGTCACGCGCGATGGCGGCGAGTCGTACTCCAAGCCGATGCTGTCCAATGCGCTGGCCGGCAACAAGGCACCCGTCGCACTGGCCATCGCCAGCGCGCAGCAGATGGCTGCGCAGCTCAACGCGCGCGTGATGACGCATGCCGATGCATCGGACATCGATACCGCCACCGGCACCGTGCTGGTCGACGGGCAACCGCTGCGCTACGGGCAACTGGTGCTGGCGCTCGGCGCGCACGCGCGTGCGCCAGGCTTGCAAGGCGATGGTGCCGATGCCGTGCAGACCGTCAACGATCTTGCCGACTACACGCGCTTTCACGCCTCGCTGCAAGGCAAGAGGCGCGTGGCCATCCTCGGCGCCGGCCTGATCGGCTGCGAGTTCGCCAATGACCTGCACGCGGGTGGCTTCGACGTCGAGCTGGTTGATCCCGCCGCATGGCCGCTCGGCCGGCTGCTGCCGGGCGAGGCGGGCGCTCTGATGGCCGGCGCGCTGCGCGGCCTCGGCGTGCGGCTGCACCTTGGCGAGATGCCGGTCGCGGTGCATCGCCGTGATGGCGGGCTCGCGGTGCAACTGGCCAGCGGCGCGCAGATCGCCGCCGACGTGGTGCTGTCCGCCACCGGGCTGTTGCCGCGCGTGGCGCTGGCGCAGGACGGCGGCATTGCCACCGCGCGCGGCATCGTGGTGGACCGCCTGCTGCGCACCAGCGCACCGTCGGTCTACGCGCTGGGCGACTGCGCCGAGGTCGACGGCCTGGTGCTGCCTTACGTGATGCCGCTGATGCAGGCTGCGCGCGCACTGGCCCGCACGTTGGCCGGCACGCCTACGCCGCTGAGCTACTCCGCCATGCCGGTGGTGGTGAAAACGCCCGTGCTGCCGACCGTGGTGTCGCCCGCGTTGGCCGGCGCGGGCAACTGGGAGATCGAGTCCCAGACGGTGGCCGGGGAAGCCGGCGCGGGCCTGCGCGCGTTGTTCCGCGATACGCAAGGCGCCCTGACCGGATTCGCGCTGCTGGGCAAGGCCGTGGCCGAGAAGGGCGTGCTTGCCAAACAGATCAGCGACTGGCTGCCGGTGCAAGCCGCACCAGCCGCACCAGCCGCACCAGCCGCACCAGCCGCATCGGCCGCACCGGCCTGAAACAGGAACACAACGAACGGCACTCCCGCACGCCTGCACAACCCACACTCGACAATACGAGAGGAGACTTCCCAATGCTTGTCACTCAACAACCGGTCCTGCGGCGCTTCTGGTACGCGGTCATTCCCGAGTCCAGGCTCGACCTTGGCCCGCAGCCGTTCACGCTGCTGGGCGAGGACATCGTGATCTGGCGCGGCGCCGATGGCACGCCCGCAGCCGTGCGCGACCGCTGCTGCCACCGCACCGCCAAGCTCTCCAAGGGCTATGTGGATTCGGACGGCCTGCTGTGCTGCGGCTATCACGGCTGGTCCTACGACTGCAGCGGCAAGTGCGTGCGCATTCCGCAGATGCCGCAGAACATGATCCCCGCCAACGCACGCGTGGCGAACTACCACTGCAAGCTGCGCTACGGCTACGTGTGGGTGGCGCTGGAAGACCCGCTGACCGACATCCCGGATATCCCCGAAGGCAACGATCCTTCGCTGCGCCGCATCCCGCAGTTCTACGAGCGCTGGGCATGCAGCGGCCTGCGCTTCATGGAGAACTCGTTCGACAACGCGCATTTCAGCTTCGTGCACAAGAACACCTTCGGCAAGTTCGCCAGCCCGAAGCCAGCAGACATCGAGATCATCGAGAACGCGTGGGGGTTCGAATCGCGCCGCTCGGTGCCGATCATGAACCCGCCCGATAGCTGGCTGCTCACCGGCAGCAAGGAGCCGGAGACCATCCGTCACCTGCACGACAACTGGTACATGCCGTTCTCGCGCCGCTTCGGCTGCACCTATCCGAATGGCCTGGTGCACACCATCGTCAACTGCGCCACGCCCATCGACGACAAGAGCACGATGATGGTCCAGTGGCTATACCGCAACGACACGGAGCAGCAGGCCCCGGCCGAGGAACTGGTCAAGTTCGACCATGCGGTCACGCGCGAGGACAAGGAGATCCTGGAGGCCACGGATTACGACGCGCCCATCGATACCACGCGGCGCATGGAGTTCCACATGCCGTCCGACAAGCCCGGGCTGGTGATGCGCAAGAAGCTGATGGCGCTGCTGCAGGCGCATGGCGAGAAGGAGGTGCACCTGTAATGCTTGCTTGATCTTGCCCCGGCGCCTGCTGGGCGCTAGCCAGGTTCCGGGGCTCTCTTTTTTTTGCGCGCCCGTATTCCCAGAGATGTCGCGTCATCGCACGTAACGGCACAAGAGGAGACAACCCCATGAACACGCAAGACCTGACCGGCGACAGGCCGGCCGCAGTTGACCAGGTGCCCGCTCCCGGGCCGCTGGTGATGCTGGGCTTCCAGCACGTGCTGGTGATGTATGTCGGTGCCATTGCGGTGCCGATGATCATCGCCAGCGCGCTCAAGCTGCCGAAGGAGGCGGTGGCGGTCCTGATCAATGCCGACCTCTTCACCTGTGGCATCGCCACCATCCTGCAGGCCGCGGGCTTCTGGCGCTTCGGCGTACGCATGCCGGTGATGCAGGGCGTGGCCTTCAGCGCCATCCCGCCGATCCTCGTCATCGCCACCAATCCTGCGCTTGGCTTGCCGGCTGTCATCGGTGCGGTGATGGCGGGCGGCGTCATCACCATGCTGCTGGCGCCGGTGTTCGGCAAGCTGCTGCGCTTTTTTCCGCCCATCGTTGGCGGGTCCATCGTGATGGTGGTGGGGCTGTCGCTGTTTCCGGTCGGCGTGAACTGGGTGGGCGGTGGGCGCGGCGCGCCGGATTTCGGCGCGCCGCACAACCTGGCGCTGGCGGGCTTTGTGTTCGCGCTGATCCTGGTCATCAACAAGTGGCTCAAGGGCTTCTGGTCCAACGTCTCCGTGCTGCTGGCGCTGGCGGCCGGCATGCTGGTGGCGATCCCCTTTGGCATGGTGGACTTCCATGGCGTGGCCGAGGCGCCGATGGTCGACGTGATCCATCCCTTCTATTTCGGCTGGCCGGTGTTCGACGTGGTGGCCACGCTGACGATCGTGGTGGTGATGATCATCATCATGATCGAGTCGATGGGCTTGTTCCTGGCGATCGGCGATGTCGTGAACAAGCCGCTGAGCGCGGGCGAGATGACGGATGGCTTGCGGGCCAACGGGCTGGCCAGCGTGATCGGCGGGGCGCTCAATGGCTTTCCCTACACCATCTACAGCCAGAACATCGGCCTGCTGGTGGTGACGGGCGTCAAGAGCCGCTGGGTCGTGGTGGCGGCGGGCGTGATCCTGTGCGCGCTGGGCTTGTTCCCCAAGCTGGCCACGGTCGTCGCCTCCATCCCTCTGCCGGCGCTGGGCGGTGCAGGGCTGTTCATGTTCGGGGTGGTGACCTCGGCGGGCGTGCGCACGCTGGCGCGGGTGGATTTCGAGGGCACGCGGCACAACGTGTATATCGTTGCCGCCACCCTGGCCATCTCCCTGCTGCCCACGTTCTCGGGCACGCTGTTCAATCAATTGCCGGGCTGGCTGCAGCCCATCATGCACAGCAGCATCCTGCTGGCTTGCGTGATGTCGGTGGCATTGAACCTGTTGTTCAATGGCATGGCGCGTGCCGATGCACACGCCATGCCGGCGGCGGGCGGGTTGCAGGCGAGCCGCTAGCCCCCGCGCGGGTCAGCTTGCCGGTTGCGCATCCGGTTCCACTTTTGCCGGTGGGCCTTGTTCGAGCAGCGCGGCGATCAGGTCCGATTGCGTGACGATGCCCAGCAGCCGCCGCTGGGCATCCACCACCGGCACCTGATGCAGGCCGCCATTGGAAAACGCCCGCGCCAGCTCCACCATGGGTTGCTCTGCCCGTGCCGTAGCCATGCCGGTGTGCATCAGGTCCTTGGCAGTTCCCGCACGGACCTGCCCCTCGGCGCCACTGCGCGCCGCAAGAAGATCCGCCAACCCAAGCATGCCAAGCAGCCGCCGCTGCGCATCCACCACCGGCAGCGCCTGGATCCCATGCTTGAACAACAGGGCGCGCGCCTCCAGGCCACTCTGCCCGGGCTGCACCGTCACCACGTCCCGCGACATGATGTCCACGCATCGCACATCGCCAAAGTGCCGGCGATACGCCCGTAACTGCGCGGCCACCAGGATGTCTTCCAGGTCGTCTTCCTCGATGTCCAGGAACTCGCCGCGCGCCTTGAGCACTTCGTCCAGATCGCTGCGGTTGAACCCCACCCGCTCGCTCGGCAACGGATCGGCGGTGCGGTGCGGGTTGGCGTGTTCGACGGGGCGGTGCGGATAGCGCCGGCGCATCAGGTTGTTGAACAGCAGCGCCACCAGCAGCAGCAACATCGAGTTGACCGCGACCGGCATCACCACGAAGCCAAAGCCAAGCTGGGTCACGGCGTGGCCGCCGAACACCGCGGTGATCGCCACCGCGCCGCTGGGCGGGTGCACGCAGCGCAACTGGAACATGGCGACAATGGCCAGCGCCACGGCCACCGAGGCGGCCAGCCCGGGCTCGGGGATCCAGCGTGCGCAGGCCACGCCGATCAGCGCCGCCACCAGGTTGCCGCCAATGATGGACCAGGGCTGCGCCAGCGGGCTCGCCGGCACGGCGAACAGCAGCACCGCGGAGGCGCCCATCGGGGCGATGAACCAGGGGTTGAAGCCGCCCAGCAGGTGACGGCTGATCCATTCGGTGAGCAGCAGGCCGACCAGCGCGCCCAAGCAGCTCTTGACGCGCTCGCGGCGGCCGGCGGCGATGGGGGTGGGGGCAAACGCGCGCAGCCACGCACGTGCCCGGCCTGGCGGGAAATCGGCTAAGGAGGGGGCCTGGGATGGCGGCATGGGTCTGTTTCTTTGGGTTGTGCGGGCGAATGCGCGTGAATGCGCGTGAATGCGCGTAATAGCGCACCTGGATCGCCTTGGCATCGTGCTCCGGAAATCCAGCGTGCAAATATATCATGACGTGATACATTTCGTTTTTCGCGAAGCGGGATCGGCCCGCGATCCGCGTCCCGTCCTCCGCCTACTTTCCCGATCCTGGCCATGCACTTCGAAAAACGCGACTACGCCGTCGACCGCCGGCTGCTCCTGCTGGCAGCGCTGGCGCCCCTTATCGGGGCCATCAGCACGGCGGCTGCCGTGCTGTTGCTGAACCTGATCCGGTTCTTCACCAATCTCTTCTTTTATCAGACCCTGTCGCTGGCGGATCGCTCGCCGGCGCAGCATCCGCTGGGGGCATGGGTCATCGTGGTGCCGGCGGTCGGCGGCCTGCTGGTGGGCCTGATGGCGCGTTACGGCAGCGACAAGATCCGTGGCCACGGCATCCCGGAAGCCATCGAGGCCGTGCTGTTCGGCAAGAGCAAGATGTCGCCCCGGGTGGCCGTGCTCAAGCCGCTGTCCTCTGGCATCGTGATCGGCAGCGGTGGGCCGTTTGGCGCGGAGGGGCCGATCATCATGACCGGCGGCTCGATCGCCTCGCTGCTCGCGCAGTACCTGCATCTCACCGCGGCCGAGCGCAAGACGCTGCTGGTGGCGGGTGCCTGCGCCGGCATGACTGCGATCTTCGGCACGCCGGTGGCGGCGGTGCTGCTGGCCGTGGAGCTGTTGCTGTTCGAGCTGCGCCCGCGCAGCCTGCTGCCGGTGGCGCTGGCTTGCGCCGTTGCCGGCTTCCTGCGCACGATGGTGTTCGAGCCTGGCCCCTTGTTTGCGCTGCACACCGCGCCGGCCAGCACCATGGCGCTGGGCTCGTGCGTGGTTGCCGGGCTGCTTTGCGGCGTGCTGGGCGCCGCGCTGACGCTGGCGCTCTATCGCACCGAGGACCAGTTCTCCAAGTTCAAGCTGCACTGGATGTGGTGGCCGGCAATCGGCGGGCTGGTGGTCGGCATTGGCGGGTACTTCGAGCCGCGCGCGCTGGGCGTGGGCTATGACGTGATCGCGGACCTGTTGCACAACCGCATGGCGATCGGCGTGGTGCTGGCCCTGCTGACGGTCAAGGCCATCATCTGGGTGGCAGCGCTGGGGTCCGGCACGTCGGGTGGCGTGCTGGCCCCGCTGCTGATGCTTGGCGCGGGCCTTGGCGTGGCGCTGGCGCCGTGGCTGCCCGGCGCCTCGCCGCAGTTGTGGGCGCTCGTGTGCATGGCGGGTGTGCTGGGCAGCGTGCTTGGCGCGCCGCTGACCGCCATCGTCTTCGCGTTTGGCCTGACGCATGACAGCAATGCGCTGCTGCCGCTGCTGCTGACCGTGGCGATGGCGCATGGCTTCACGGTGCTGACCATGAAGCGCTCGATCATGACCGAGAAGATCGCACGCCGGGGCCTGCATATCTATCGCGAGTATGGCGTGGATCCGCTCGAGCGCCAGCACGTGGCGGATTTGATGACGACGGCTGTGGTGAGCGTGGATGGCGAGCAGCCGGTCCACGTCTTGTGGGCCAGCCACTTTGGCGAGCACGCACCGCATCGCGGCTATCCGGTCGTGTGCGCAGCGCGCGTGGTCGGCATGCTGGAGCGCAACGCGCTGCGCGGGCGGGAAGCTTCGATGGAGGCCGGCCGCGCGCTGATGGCGCCACTGCAGCCGCACCAGGTGCTGCTGCCGGCGCAGACCGCGCGCCTCGCTGCGGGCCGCATGGCGCAGCTCGGTGTCAGCCGGCTGCCGGTGGTGGCCGACCTGGATTCCATGCGGCTGGTGGGCGTGGTCTCGCTGCGCGACCTGCTGCGCCCCAGCGGCCAGGTGCTGCACGAGGAAACCCGGCGGGAACGGCTGCGCGGCACTGCCGCAGCGTAAGCGCGCTCGCGTCGCCTAAAGCTTGTAGCTGGATAGCAGGATGCTGGTCTCCGTGGCGGCAATGCCGTCGATCAGCCGGATGCGGTCCAGCGTGCGGTCGAAGGCTTCCAGCGAATCCGCGCGCAGCTCGGCGATGATGTCCCAGCGCCCGTTGGTGGTGTGCATGGCCTGCACATTGGGCTCGCCACGCAGTGCCTGCAGCACCGCGCGCGCCTTGTTGCCTTCCACCGCGATGGTCATCCAGGCACGGATGCGGTGCGCCTCGGCTTCGGGCTTCAGCCGCACCGTGTAGCCCACGATCAGGCCTTCCTTTTCCAGCTTGTCGATGCGGTTCTGCACGGTGGCGCGCGAGACGCGCAGCGCCTTGGCCAGGGCGGTGGCGGGCGTACGCGCGTTGTCGCGCAAGAGGGCGAGCAGTTGGCGGTCGGTGTCGTCCATGGTGGGTTCTGGAAGGGGGGGCTGGGGAGGGCCTTTGCCTGCATTTTCGTTGCGGCTGGCGATTCGCTAATTTTAGCTGGCGTTTTGCAGTATGGCACAGGCAAATTGCGCAACTTGCTGGCTTTTAGTTAGCGGGGCAGTGCACCAGAATGCAGGCATTCCAAGGCATTGACTGACCCCCGTCACCCATCACCCAAAGGAGCCAGCGTGATCCACCAGCCCACCATCTTGCTTGTCGAGCCCACCCATTACGATGTGTCGTACAGCATCAACCCGTGGATGGACCCCGGCCTCTGGGCTAGCAACCCGCGCGGCATGCATCGCAATGCGGTGGCATCCTTCGAATCCCTGCATGCGGCCCTGCAGGCGGCCGGCTTCACGGTGGAAACCGCGCCCGGCGCGCCCGGCCTGCCCGACATGGTGTTCCCCGCCAATGCCGCCGTGGTGCTGGACGGCCACGCCGTGCTGGCGCGCTTTCGCTATCCCCAACGGGCCGGCGAGGAAGCGCCCTTTGCGCGGATCTTCGAGGGCCTGCGCGAACGCGGCCTGATCGACTCCGTCAGCCTGCTGCCCGAAGGCTGCTACCAGGAAGGCGCTGGCGACTGCATCTGGGATGCCGTGCGCGGCCACTTCTGGGCCGGCTTTGGCCCGCGCTCCTCGCGTGCCGCGGCCGATGCCATGGCGAGCCATTTCGGCCGCGAGGTTGTCGCGCTGGAGCTTGCCACGGCGCAGAGCTATCACCTCGACGTGTGCTTCTGCCCGCTGTCCGGCGGCGAGATTCTCTACTACCCGCCCGCCTTTACGCAGGACGCCCTGCGCATCTTGCGCGAGCGCGTGCCGGCCAGCCTGCGCATCGAAGCGAGCGAGGACGACCTGCGCCACTTCAGCGTCAATGCGGTCAACCTGCATGACCAGGTGGTGATGACGCGCACCACGCCGCACCTGCGCGCCGAACTGGGCCAGCGCGGCTACCACCTGCGCGAGGTGGACCTGTCGCCGTACATGCTGTCCGGCGGCGGCGCCTACTGCATGACGCTGCGCCTGGACCGCACCAGCGGGCCGGCCCGGGCGAGCGCCGCGGCCGACGGCGCCGCGGTGGCGGCATGAGCGCGAAGGACGAGCACAAACTAATACCGAGCCAGCAAGGGAGAACACCATGAAGGAGATCGCCATGACCCGCTTTCTGGACGCCGCCGATGTGGCGGCGCTGGTGCGCGCCACGGGCGTCGCCAACGCCATCGCGCAGATGGCGCATCACATTCGCCAGGATTTTGTGCGCTGGGACGCATTCGATAAATCCGCGCGGTTGGCGACGCACTCCGTCGACGGGGTGATCGAGCTGATGCCGGTGAGCGACGCCGTGCAGTATGCGTTCAAGTACGTCAACGGCCATCCGCGCAATGCGCAGAACGCCATGCCGACGGTGATGGCTTTTGGCGTGCTGGCGGAAGTGGCGAGCGGCTTCCCGCTGCTGCTGTGCGACCTCACGTTGGCCACCGCATTGCGCACCGCCGCCACGTCGGCACTCGCCGCGCAGGTGATGGCGCGGCCCGGCGCCGCCACGCTGGCGCTGATCGGCAACGGCGCGCAGGCGGAGTTCCAGGCACTGGCCTTCCATGCCATGGTGGGCATCCGGGAGATCCGTGCCTACGACATCGATCCCGCCGCGACGGCGCGGCTCGCGCGCAACCTGCAAGGCGTGCAGGGGCTGAAGGTGGTGGCGGTGGACTCCGTGCGCGCAGCCGTGCAGGGTGCCGACATCATCAGCACCGTCACCGCCGACAAGACGCGGGCCACCATCCTCACGCCTGACCTGGTTGCGCCCGGTGTGCATATCAATGCGGTAGGCGGCGATTGCCCGGGCAAGACCGAACTGCACCCGCAGATCCTGCGCCAGGCGCGCATTGTGGTCGAGTACGCGCCGCAGACCCGCATCGAAGGCGAGATCCAGCAATTGCCACCGGATACGCCGGTGACGGAGTTGTGGGAGGTTTTATCCGGCCGGGTGGCCGGGCGCACCGAAACGGGGCAGGTGACGGTGTTCGACTCAGTGGGGTTTGCGCTGGAGGATTACTCCGCGCTGCGCTGGCTTCATGCCGCGGCCCACGCGCAGCATCGCGGCAGCCACGTGGAGCTGGTGGCGACGCCGCCGGATCCCCGCAATCTATATGGATGGATGATGGACGCCGGAGTGCCGCAGCCCGTGCGCGAGCCGCTGGCGGCGCTGGCCTGAAGCGGCGGCCCATGCCACAACGCCGCAGTCGTGCGGGTCACGAGACTGCGGCGTTGTGGTGTGCGGTTTATAGCGAGTGCCACGCCCACGGGTAACGGGCAAGGCAAGCCGGGCGGCCGGGTGACGGCCGGGCAGATAGCTGCCGGTGAAACGTCCTGGACAGGGTCTTGGCGATGTGCCGGCCGATCAGCCGGCTGCGCCCCGGGTCATCATCAGCTGCGCGCGCAGGAAGCCTTTGACTTCTTCCAGCGAGGGCGTCTTCAGGAACACCATGATGCCCCATTGCTGCAGCGCATCGGCCACGCCGTCATAGGCCTGGCGGTTGGTGATCACGGCGAAGATGACGTTCTGGCGCGCAAAGAAGTTCTGCAGCTTCTCGATGGTGGCCGACTCGGCGTCAGTGAGTTCTTCCACGTAGTACAACACCACTCGCGGATGCGAGCTGACCGAAGTAATGATGGTATCCACCACGTCCTCCACCACCACGCTTTTCAGGGGCAAGCCCCATTTGCCCAGTTGCGCGTGGATACGTTGGGCTTCCTGGTGGTTTGGGTGAAACACCACCAGGTCGAGTTCATGCACAGACGGAAGTTCCTGCCCCACGCGCGTGGCCAGCAGGCGATGCACGGTTTCCTTATGTATGCGTCGGTGGCCACCGTTGGTTTTCCAGGCCCCGAGTTCGCCGCGTTCCACCATTTTCTGCACCGTGCCCAATGACACATTGAGCAGCTTCGCGGCGGTACGCGTACTGTAGTAAGGCTTTTCAGCCAGTTCTGAATCCAGTTTCATCCGTTCACCCGTTAACTAAATACACCGCACTGCGAGAGAAACAGCAGTGACAGCGCGAGCTTTTCGCGCTGGTTTGGGGCTTGGCAATGCAAGGCAACGCGAGCCATGAAGACGGTTGCATGCTGGCACCATAAGGCCTCTTGCGTAACCTGCCCTCGCATCCGGGGCGGCGGGAGCGACGGTGCTCCCACGGTTGTGCAACGGCATGATCTATGTCACCGGTGCCTGATTCTCCCAACGGAAGAATGCCAGCCTCGAATCATATGCGGTATCGAACATAAGCAACCAGACGGCGCACCAAATATTTCGAAATCGCATTGAACGCTCCCACTTCTGGGCTTAAACGCATATTGCCGCGTTTTGGCAGACACGGGCGAGCGGGAATTTATCGCAAACATTGCATACATCTGAAGTGCTTCCACCGGTCGCTCCGCGCGTCGAAACGTATAGCGCACATGGCCGTGCGGCCGCTTGCCGCAGGAATGACAAATATGGCGTGTGCGGCAATCTCGCTTGCCGTCAGGGATTTCGCCCGCGAGCCACTGCCACCGTTTGCCGGGTCGATGTGACTGGCAGGTTGCTGAACTCACCTTCCGCATCAGCTGCCATACCCGATATCGGGAGGGACTGGCGCACGGGTGCCGGCGCGCCTTCCGGGCATACGGACTCGGGATCTGGCGCGGGCAGCGCCATGGACCTTTCCAGTTCGCGCGTCTTGAGCACGATGAAGTATTCGTAGATCGACTGCAGCATGGCGTAGGTGAGCCCGGCCCGTCCATCGAGAAAGCCGCGCTTGCCCAGGTACAGGATCGCGAACTTGACGAGGGGGCGCATCGGCAAGCGGAAGAACAGTTCCTTCTGGTGCGCGCGGCGCCGGTGGAAATCCGTCGCGAACAGGGCTTCGGCCAGGCTGAACGCTGCCGCGCCGCGCCGGTTCTCGATGATCTGCATCGCTTCCAGCCCGCTGTAATTGTTGTGGCGGGTGATCCAGTGGGTCACGCCTTTGCTGAACGGGTAGTGATCGAGGTAGCCCGTCAACTCGCCGGCCGGGCCGTCAGGAATCGACACCGGGTTTACCAGACGCTCGTAGCGCATCCGCTCCGGCCGGAACAAACGCAGGTAGAAGGGAGATGTCTGTACATGGCGCAGCCAGGTGCCTAGGAAAAAGTCGCGCCGTTGCACCCGGAACGCGACCTCGTCGCGCGCCGCGCGCACCGCGGCCCGGGCATGCGCCACAAGCTCGGGCGTCATGCGCTCGTCGGCGTCGATGTAGAACACCCAGGGATGGCGAAAGCCGATGTGCTGCAGGCCCCAGTTCTGGTGGCTGGCCCAGTTGTCGAAGACGCGCTGCGTGACATGCGCGCCGAAGCGCTGCGCGATCGCCACCGTGGCGTCGGTGCTCATCGAGTCGTACACGTGGATGTCGTCCGACCAGGCCACGCTTTGCAGGCAGCCCGGCAGGTCCTGCTCCTCGTTGCGGGTCAGGATCAGCACGGAAATGCCCGGCGCTTGCATGGGCTGGCTAGGCTGGGGGCTTGGCATGTCTGACTCTCGTGCTGATGGCGCGGGCCGGGATGCCCCCGTAGACGGTCCATGGCGTGCGCAGGCTTTTGCTCACCACCGCGCGCGGCGCGATCACCGCGCCCTCGGCCAACGTCACGCCGGGCGAGACAAAGGCCTCGGCGCAGATCCACACGTGCGCCGCGAGCACGATGGGATGGGCAACCAGCTGGAAGTTGGCGCTGTTGTAGTCGTGCGTGCCGGTGCACAAGTGCGCGCCCTGCGAGACCACGCAGAAATCGCCGATGACGATCGGCGCCATGTTGTACAGCGTGACGCCATCGGCCACGCCGACATGGCTGCCCACGCGCAGGTTCCACGGCGCCCAGATCTTCACGCCCGGATAGATATGCACATGCGGGCCCAGTTGCGCCCCGAACAACCTCAACAGCGCCGAGCGCCATGCATGCAGCGGGCGCGGGCTTGGCCGGAACAGGCACAACCAGGCCCAGTGCCAGAGCTGGCGCTGAATCCGGTTGCCGAGCGAAAACGAAGCGCCGGTAGTCGGGTCGTTTCCTTGAAGGATCATCGTCGGTCCGCTCCTGCTTGTTAGCGGCATTCTCAATGCGCGGCAAGGCCCGGCAGCCATGGGAGGCGACCACGGTGCGGGCCAGCACCGCGGTCGCCGAACCCGGCCGAAGCCAGGCTTTGTCCCGCACCGGCCGCGCCAGGCACGGCAAGGTGCAAAGCGCGCGGGAAGGGGTGAAACCATAGTGGCGCGGCGTGCGCGCCGCTTCGGTGCGGCACCTCACACAAGGAAAAACGAAGCGGGAAGGAAGCGGGGCGGGGGGAAGCGGGAGGGAAGGGAGAAGGGCGGGGAGGTGGAGCGAAAGGGCTGAGAGGGCGCAGGGGGCGGGGGGGGGGCGCGGCGACCGAAGCCGCAAGGAAAGCCTCAACGCAAGCTGTGCGCAAACCGCAACGCCTGGAATCTCAAAGTCGGTATTTCCTGACCTTATCGAACAAGGTCGTCTTGGCAATGCCCAGCGCCTCGCTCGCGCGGCTGAGGTTCCCCTCATGCCTGCGCATGGCGTCGGCAATCATGGCCCGCTCGAACTGCTCCACGGCCTGCGCCAGCGGCAGCGCTGCCGGCTCGGCGGTGCCTTGCCCGGGATTGCACCCCAGTCCCAGCACATGGCGCTCGGCCAGGTTGCGCAGCTCGCGCACATTGCCCGGCCACGGATAGGCCATCAGCGCAGCGAGCTCCGCCGGCGTGGCAGGCTGCGCCTCGCGCTCGAAGCGCAGCGCCGCCTGCGCGACAAAATGCTCGAACAGCGGCGGCACGTCTTCGCGCCGCTCGCGCAGCGGCGGCAGCTCCAGCGTCACCACGTTGAGCCGGTAATACAGGTCGGCGCGGAACTGGCCGGCCGCCGAGAGCGCCTTCAGGTCTGCCTTGGTGGCCGCGACCACGCGGGTGTTGACCGGCACCGGCGTATTGGAGCCAAGCCGCTCCACCACGCGCTCCTGCAGCACCCGCAGGAGCTTGATCTGCATCTGCATCGGCATGCTCTCGATCTCGTCGAGGAATAGCGTGCCGCCCTCGGCGTGCTCGATCTTGCCGATGCGCCGCCGCGCCGCGCCGGTAAACGAGCCAGCCTCATGGCCGAAGATCTCGCTTTCGAACAGCTGCTCGGGCAGGCCGCCGCAATTGATCGGCACGAAGTGCCGCGCGCGGCGCGAGCTTGCTTCGTGCAGGCAGCGGGCGACCAGTTCCTTGCCGGTGCCGGTCTCGCCGTGGATGAGCACGTTGGCGGCGGTGTCGGCCAGGTCGGCGATCAGCTTGCGCAGCCGTTCGATGGATGGCGAATGGCCGATCAGGCGCGCCTGCAAGGTGTCGCGCCCGGCCAGCTTCCTGCGCAGCTCGGCCACTTCCAGCACCAGCCGGCGCTTTTCCAGCGCGCGCTGCGTGACCTCGACCAGGCGCTCGGGCGAGAACGGTTTTTCCAGGAAGTGGTAGGCGCCGGCCTTCATGGCCTGCACGGCCAGGCTGACGTCGCCGTGGCCCGTGACCATCACCACCGGCAGCGCATCGTCGCGCGAGCGCAGCTCATGCAGCAGCGCCATGCCGTCGATGCCGGGCAGGCGGATGTCGCTCACCACCACGCCGGGGAAATGGCTGCCGACCTCGCGCAGGGCGGCTTCGGCGCTCGCCACGGCACGCGTGGCAATGCCTTCGAGCCGCAGTGCTTGCTCGCAACCCAGGCGCACGTCGGGGTCGTCTTCGACGATCAGCACGGTCAGCGGCGCGGGGTCGATCGCGTCGGGGGAATCGGCGTGGTTCGGGTCAATTGCCATGGCGGCTCTCCGGGTCAAGCCTGGCCAGCGGCAGCACCAGCGTGAAGCACGCGCCGCCGTCGGGGTGATTGCTGGCCTCCAGGCTGCCGCCGACCTCGTCCAGGATGCCGGCCGACAGCGTCAGGCCCAGGCCCAGTCCCTGTCCTGCCGGCTTGGTGGTGAAGAACGGCTCGAACAGCCGCGCGAAGGCTTCCTCGGACAGCCCGGGGCCGTTGTCGCGGATGGTCAGGCGCAGCTTGCTGCCCGCCAGGTGGCTGCGCAGCTCCAGCCGGGGCTCAGGGTTGCCGGCCAGCGCGTCGAGCGCGTTGCCGATCAGGTTGACCAGCACCTGTTCCAGCCGGTTGGGATCGCACGTCACCATCAGGTCCGGCTCGATCTCCCGGACCAGCGCCGGGCGTACCGCCTGCAGGCGTGTATCGAGCAGGAACAGGGCGTTGTCCACCGCATCGTCCAGCGGTGCCAGGCGAGCGGCGGTGCCGCCATTGCCAGGCTTGCGCGCGAATGACTTGAGCGCGCCGGTGATGCGCCCCATGCGCTCCACCAAGCCGATGATGGTGCCGAGGTTGGCCTGTGCGGTGGCGTTGTCGCCGCGCTCGAGGAATTTCTGGGTATTGCCCGAGAGCGTGCGCAGGGCGGCAAGGGGCTGGTTGAGCTCGTGGGCGATGCCGGTGGACATCTGGCCTACCGCGGCCAGCTTGCCGGCCTGCAGCAGGCCATCCTGGGCCTGGCGCAAGGTTGCCTCGGCGCGGATGCGTTCGGCGACTTCCGCCTGCAGATGCTGGTTGGCGGCGGACAGGTCCGCGGTGCGCTCCGCCACCTTGCGCTCCAGTTCGCCGTTGGCGGCCTCCAGCGCGGCGCGCGCGGCCATGCGCTCGCTGGCGATGCGCCGGCGCACGTTCCAGGCCGCCGCCAGCAGCAACAGGAAGGCGGTGAGCACGCCGGCCAGCGCGGCGGTGCTGAGCGCGGCCACGCGGGCCTGCGAGGTATTGGTGAGCAGCGTCAGGTGCCAGTCGGTGCCAACCAGTTCGGCGTTCTGCGCCAGCATGGGCGGGCCGCTGCGCAGGCGGACCAGGGCGTCGCTGTCGGACAGCTTGCGTACCGGCGTGAGCTCCAGCTGCGGGAGCGCGGCGCGGTTGTATTGCAGGTTGCGTTGCAGCCGCTCGCGCAGCTCGGGGGCCAGCGGCTTGAGCGCGCCCAGTTTCAGGGACGGGTCGGAGGCCAGGATCACCACGCCGTTCTCGTCCGTCAGCAGCATCTGGGTATCGGCGCCCTGCCAGCGGTTCTCCAGGGGTTCCAGCCCCACCTTGACGACCGCTACGCCGCTTGGCTTGTGGCGATCGCCTAGCGGCGCCGAGAGGTAGTAGCCGGGCTCGCTGCGGGTGGTGCCCACGCCATAGAAGCGGCCCAGCTGACCGTCCGCGGCGTCGCTGAAGTAGGGGCGAAAGCTCAGGTCTTCGCCCAGGTAGCTGTCGGGGCGCTGCCAATTGCTGGTGGCGAGCACGTGGCCGCGGGCATCGAGTACGAACACCACGCGGGTGCCGGCGCGGGCATTGACCGCGGCCAGGTACTGGTTGGCGGCCTCGACGCGTGCCGGGTCGTTCGGGTGAGCCAGCAGGGTAGCGATCTTGTCGTCCAGCGAGAGCAGGCTGGGCACGTAGTCATAGCGCGCCAGCTCGCTCGACAGGGCCTGCCCGTACAGGCGCAGCTGCACCTGGCCGCGCTCGCCCTGGCGCGCCAGCGCGTTGTCGTAGCTGTACCGGTAGCCCATGGCGCCAGCCAGCCCGATCAGCGTCGCCAGCGCCAGCATGGCCATGAGGGGCACCCATGGGCGCAGGCGTGCGGCACGAGCGGAGGTGTCGTGCGGGGCGCTTTGCGGGGTAGCGTGTGAAGGGAGCGGGCCGGTCATGGGAGCGGGCGGAATGCGCAGGAAGCGAAGGCGAAGGAACTCGGTCGCGGGCAGCGAGCCCGACTGGTTAAGACTGCAGGCGCCAGCAAAAGTGCATCGTGCAAAGGGGTAAGAGTAGGGGGTGGGAGCGCCAATGTGCACATTGTGCGATGGCGCCACCCGCGGCGACCCCGTCTTTTACCACATCGCGGTTTTCCGGCCCCCGGAAACAAAAAAGGCCCGGCCACCTGATCGGTGGCCGGGCCTTGGCGCGCTGGCAGTGTTACTTGCCGGCCAGGACCTGAACGGGTGTCAGGCCGCGGTTGCCGTCGGCAGCGGGGTCATCCGCTTCTTCGGGCACCGGCGCGCCGATGGCGCCTTCGCTTTTGGCGACGACGGTTGTGGCAATGGCGTTGCCAAGCACATTGGTCACGGTACGGCCCATGTCGAGCACGTGGTCGATGCCCAGCACCAGCAGGATGCCCGCCTCGGGCAGGCCAAACATCGGCAGCACCGCGGCCACCACCACCAGCGAGGCACGCGGTACGCCGGCGATGCCCTTGCTGGTGACCAGCAGCACCAGCAGCATGGTGACCTGCTGCGAGAGCGACAGGTGGATGCCGTACACCTGTGCCACGAACAGCGCGGCGAAGGACGTGTACATGATCGAGCCGTCCAGGTTGAACGAGTAGCCCAGCGGCAGCACGAAGCCGGTGATGCGCTCCTTGACGCCAAAGCGGCCGAGCTGCTCGATCACCTTGGGGTAAGCCGATTCGCTGCTGGCGGTGGCGAAACCGATCATCAGCGGTGCGCGCACCATCTTGAGCAGGCGGAACACGTCGCGGCCGAGGAAGAAGTAGCCACCGCCGATCAGCGCCACCCACAGTAGCGCCAGCGACAGGTAGACCGCGCCCAGCAGCTTGGCATACACGACCAGCACGCCCAGGCCCTCGGCGGTGATCACCGCTGCGACCGCACCGAACACGCCGACCGGCGCGAAGGCCATCACATAGTTGGTGATCTTCAGCATCACATGCGACAGGCCTTCGATGCCGGCCAGCACGGGTTTGCCGATGCCGTCCTTGAGCGTGCCCAGCGCAAAGCCGAAGAACAGCGAGAACACCACGATCTGCAGGATCTCATTGGTGGCCATGGCTTCGACGAAGCTCTTGGGGAACATGTGCGCGATGAAATCGCGCAGGTTCAGCGCCCCGGTCTTCAGGTTGGAGGCCGCGTCCGCCGCCGGCAGCGCCAGGTTCATGCCTTCGCCCGGGCGCAGCAGGTTGGCCATCAGCAGGCCCAGCAGCAGCGAGGTGATGGACGCGGCGATGAACCATGCCATCGCCTTCATGCCGATGCGGCCAACGGCCTTGCCGTCGCCCATGCTGGCGATGCCGCTGACCAGGGTGGCGAACACCAGCGGCCCGATGATCATCTTGATCATGCGCAGGAACACGTCGGTCAGGATGGACAGGTGGTCGGCGATGGACTTGGCGGCGGCGGGGTCCGGCGCATAGTGGTGCGCGGCCGTGCCGGCCAGCACGCCAAGCAGCATCGCAATGAAAATCAGGGTGGGCAGTCGGTTCAGTTTCATCAGAAGTCGGGCCGATGCGCCCGGCCAATGGCCGGACGGCTGTTTTGCGGGGGGCTGGCAGCCTTCTGGCATGGCGTTGCCGTCGTGGGGACAGCGCCATGCGGCCTCAGCCGGGAAGATCAGTGCCTGTTCAATCCGGAATCATTCCGGATCAATGCGTTGATCCATGCCGAACGGGCACGGGCAGCGTGTGCCCGGCGCCCACCGGTGTGGTGGGCAAGGTCGGCAAGGCGGGGTCGATCATTGTTTCCTCCATTGTTTTGGGTCCGGGCCGGCACGGGGGGAGCCAACCGTCGACCTGTATGGCCGCTTGGGGCCGGCGCATACATTGCACGAGGCGTGCCAGGCCAAAGGCCGTGCCGAAGGCGCCTAAGCTGCTGAAAAACAAGGAGAAATTAATGTGCGCTCGGCGCACGGTTCGGATTTCCGTGCGGATAGGGCAGCAGGGCGTTCGGTTTTCCGAACGGGCGACGGGGCTGAAAGCGGAACTGGCGCCCGTGCGGGCGCCAGCGTGTGATCCAAGGGGCATGGCGCGGCCGGCGCACGCCGCCGCCAGCCACGCACGCCAGGTGACTCAGGCGTTGTCCACGGGTTGGGTCGGGCAACTCTCCAGGAACAATTCCAGCGGCATCGGCCGCCCGATCACATAGCCCTGGGCATAGTCCACGCCAAGCGAGCGCAAGGCCTGCAGCGTTTCCTCGTCCTCCACGGAT
The DNA here is from genome assembly GCF_059421605.1 of Cupriavidus sp. GW821-FHT02F09. Lineage (NCBI taxonomy): Bacteria > Pseudomonadati > Pseudomonadota > Betaproteobacteria > Burkholderiales > Burkholderiaceae > Cupriavidus > Cupriavidus sp. GW821-FHT02F09. The sequence goes on along the minus strand of NZ_JBWKVH010000014.1, from coordinate 10,296 downwards.
TCGGCCACGGTCAGCATGCCCAGGCGATGGCCGATATCGTTGATCGAGCTGACGATCTCGCGGTCCACCGCGCTGCCGGCCAGGTGGCGGATAAAGCTCCCGTCGATCTTGAGATAGTCCACCGGAAACTGCTTGAGATAGGAGAACGACGACAAGCCCGCCCCGAAATCGTCGAGCGCCACGGTGCAGCCAGCGCTGCGCATTTCGGTCACCAGGCGATTGGCCGCCGCCATGTTGTTGATCAGCGCGGTCTCGGTGATCTCCAGCTGGATGCGGCTGGCGGGCAGCACGGACCCGTACAGCTCGGCGTGCAGGAACGGCAGCAGGAACGGCTCGCCCAGCGAATTGGCCGACAGGTTGATGGCGACCGTGAGCCTGGGCACCGCAGCCAGGCGCTCGCCGAATTCGTGCAGCACGTGGTGGATCACCCAGCGGTCCACGTGGCCCATCAGGTCATAGCGCTCGGCGGCGGGGATGAACGCGCCCGGCATCACCAGCTTGCCTTGCTCGTCGACCATGCGCACCAGGATCTCGATATGGCGGTCGGCCTGGTTGTGCTCCTGCAGCGCGCGGATCTCCTGGGCGAACAGGCGGAAGCGGTTCGCATCCAGCGCCGAGTGGATGCCGGCGGCAACCTGCAGCTCCTGGTGGTGGCGCTGCGCATCGCTTTCGTCGCGCCGGTACACCGAGACGCGGCTGCGCCCGGCCGCCTTGGCGGCGTAGCAGGCTACGTCGGCGCGGCTCATCAGCTCGCCCATCGGCGGTGTTTCGTGGTCGATGGCGGTAATGCCGATGCTCGCGCCCACATCGTAGACCCGCCCTTCCCACGGGAAACGCTGGCCGCGGATGGCATCGATGATCTTCTGGCACACGCGCTCGGCCTGGTCCACCGTGCAGTCCATGAGCAGCAGCGCGAACTCGTCGCCGCCCAGGCGGGCGAGCAGGTCGTCCGGGCGCACGTGGTAGCGGATCACGTGGCCGAGCTCGCGCAGCAGTACGTCGCCCGCGGCATGCCCGGCCGTGTCGTTGACGATCTTGAAGCGGTCCAGGTCGATAAAGCACAGCGCGTGATGCTGTTGCTGCATGCGCGCAGCCTCGCAGGCCTCGCGCAGCCGCTTCTCGAACCAGATGCGGTTGGGCAGGCCGGTGAGCGCATCGTGCGAGGCCGAATGGGCCAGCTCGCGCTGCAGCGCGCGGGCGCCGGTGATGTCCTGGAACACCAGCACCGCGCCGATGACCTCCCCGGTAGCCGTGCGCACCGGGGCGGCGGAGTCCTGCACGTCATGGCGGTCGCCGGTCAGGCTTTGCAGCACTGCGCCGTCCTGCAGGTAGACCGGGCGCAAGGTCAGCAGGCACTGTTCCACCGGGCTGGGGATCGGCGCGTTGGTATGCTCGTCGACGATGCGGAAGATGGATTCGAGCGGCTGGCCGGCGGCCGCCTGCATGGTCCAGCCGGTGAGCTGCTCGGCGATCGGGTTCATGAAGGTGACGCCCATGGTGGCGTCGGTGCAGATCACCGCATCGCCGATGGAGCGCAGCGTGATATGCAGGCGTTCCTTCTCCTCGAACAGCGCCTCGGTGAGGCGGCGCTGTTCGGTGATGTCCCAGTTGGTGCCGATCATGGACACCGCGGTGTCATCGTCCTGGCGCAGCACCATTGCCATGGCCCGGATGTGGCGCACCGCGCCGTCGGGGCGCTGGATGCGGTATTCGGTATCGAAGGTGCGCGTGCCGCGCACCGCCTCGCGCATCTCGGTGCTTGCCTGCTCGACATCCTCGGGATGCACCATGGCCGTCCAGCGCTTGATGTCCGGCGCGCCCAGGGCAGGATCGACGCCGTGCAGCGCATGCATGCGCGCGTCCCACTCGATCGCGCCGCTGGCAATGTCCCATTCCCAGATGCCTACGCCGCCGGCTTCCACCGCCAGCTGGGTCCGGCGCGACAGCGCCTCGAGCTTTTCCAGCGCGGCCTTGCGCTCGTCGATGTCTTCCACCTGCGAGATGAAATGCAGCGGCTTGCCCGTGTTCTCGTCGTGCACCAGGGAGACGGCCAGCAAGGTCCAGCGATAGTGGCCGTCCTTGTGGCGGAAGCGCTTTTCTATCCGGTACGACTCGATCTCGCCGGCCAGCAGGCGCTCGACCTGGTGCAGGTCGGGGGCGAGATCGTCCGGGTGGGTGATGGTCGGGAAAGGCAGCTCCGCCAGTTCGGCGGCATCATAGCCAAACAGGTCACAGATGGCGCGGTTGACCTGCAGCCAGCGGCCGTCCAGCCCTACCAGCGCCATGCCGATGGCCGAATGCTCCATGGCCTGGCGAAAGCGCCGCTCGCTGCCGCGCAGCTCGCTGCGGTCACGCCGGTTCTGCTCCAGCAGGAAGGCAATGCAGATCGGGAACACCATGATCAGCGCGGTCGACAGCTGCACCGACTGCAGCAGGAACGGCTCGTTCGCGCCCAGGCCGAGCGACGCGGTGACCAGCCCCAGCGCCACCGTGCCGCAGATGGCCAGCAACGTCAGCAGGGCAGTGGCAAAGGGATTGGTCAGCAGCGCCGCCAGCACCAGCGGCAGCGCCATCACCACGAACGGCTCGTTGCTCTTATATAGCGCCACGCCGCCCACCGCCAGGCTCAGCAGGAGCAGGCCGGCAAAACGGGGCAGCTGCGCGCGGCGGAAGGTATCCGCGAAACGCTCGCGCGTGATCGATACCATCAGCGGCAGCAACATGACGATGCCCATCGAGTCCGCTGTCCACCAGGTCCACCAGACCGCGCCAAAACCGCTGTGGTAGGCGGTGCTGATGGTGGCGGCGCCGATGGTGGCGCCCACCGCTGGTCCCAGCGTGCTGGCCGCGCCCAGCGTCAGCGCGAAGCGCGCCAGCGGTCCCGGGCGGGATAGCGTCGCGCCGCCGGTCATGGCGCGCACCAGCCACGCCGAGAAGGCAATCTCGGCGACGTTGCCCAGCGCCAGCGCCAACGCAATGGCGGGGCTATCGCCCATGGCCGCATTGGCCGCCGCGCCCGCCACCAGCATCCCGGCCAGCTGCCACGGCGCGTCGCCGCGGCGCTGGTGCAGCAATATGCCGAGGCCGAAAGCGTTGGCCAGCCAGAGCATGGCCACGTTTCCGGGGTAGCGCGACACGGCCAGCCCGGCCAGGGCCAGCAGGAAGAAGGCGATGGCGGATAGCGACACACGCTGCCAGCGCGGGTAGGTGGTGGGCAAGGGGCGGACATCCAAATCTGGCGTCATGTGGCGTCAGCCTGAAGCTGCGTTCTCGAAATTGAGGCGATGGGCGGGCGTCGGGCAGGTTGCACGCACGGCCCAGCTTAATGGATCAATATAGCGGCGATACGCCGGAATCACGAGGCGATAAACCCCGCTGTGTTCCCGCTGTTCGGACTAGCGCCGGACGCCGTTTTGCGGTAGGAGAGTGGCCGGCGGCGAGCCGCAACCGGCCCCGGCGGCCGGTCTGCTGCCAAGGCGGACAGGCGCGCTGCCGGTCCAGTCATACAGGCGTTTCAGGCATTGCCCTGCCGAGGAGGGGTATTGGCGCGGATATCGGACCGGCGCGAAACGCGTCCACCTCGCCAGCCATGGCGGCCCTTGGGCGCGCGGTGACGACGCGACGGCAATTACCCCGCGCGTCATCGCGCGTAGCGCTGCGCGCACCGATGATATGGACAGCTTGCTCACGCACACCAAGGAGAAGACCATGTCCGAATCGGATCGCATCGCCGCACCTGCCAAGCTCGCCGCCAACTTCACTGCCTCCGATCTTGCCGCCCTGGCGGATCGCTATCTTGCGGCCTGGAACGAAACCGACGCAGCTCGCCGGCGCGCGCTGATCGTCGGCGCCTGGACCGAGTCCGCCAGCTATGTCGACCCGCTCATGCGCGGTGACGGCCACGCCGGGATCGACGCCATGATCGCCGCCGTCCAGGCGCGCTTTCCGGGTTTTCACTTTACGCGCGTGACGCCGGTCGACGCACACGGCGGCAACCTGCGCTTTACCTGGGAACTGGCGCCTGCGGGTGCGGCAGCCGTGGTGGCCGGCACCGACTTCGCGACCGTGGCGGCGGACGGCCGGCTGCAATGCATGACGGGCTTTATCGACCGCGCGCCGCAAGGCATGGCCTGAGGCCGCCCGGGTGCGGTGCACGGTACCGCACGCGACTGCCCTTTTTGCACTATGCTCACAAGGTTGTACGGCGTGCGCACCGCGGCTGGGGCGCACGCTGCTGACCGGCCGCCGCCGGCGCGGCGCGGCGGATCGAACCGCTGCACCATGCCGGGGGCGGACCAGGGCAAACAGACCCAAGGAGCTCCCCCCATGACCACGCTAGATATCAACGGCAAGCCGTTGCAGGTAGACGTTGATCCTTCCACGCCCCTGCTGTGGGCGTTACGCGACAGCCTTGGCATGACCGGCACCAAGTTCGGCTGTGGCATGGCCGCATGTGGCGCGTGCACCGTGCATGTGAACGGCCAAGCCACGCGCAGTTGCGTGACGCCAGTCTCGGCGGCACAAGGCGCGCGCATCACCACCATCGAAGGCGTCACCGGCGACAAGGTTGGCCGCGCGGTGCTCGACGCCTGGATCAAGCACGATGTGGCGCAGTGCGGCTACTGCCAGAACGGCCAGGTGATGAGCGCCGTCGGGCTGTTGCGCAGCAAGAAGCACCCAAGCGATGCCGATATCGACCAGGCCATGGCCGGTAACCTGTGCCGCTGCGGCACCTACCAGCGCATCCGCGCGGCCATCAAGGACGCGGCGCGCGCGCTGGCTTAAGGGGACGACACCATGCGAATCAGATACCTCGAAGCGCTGGCCGGCGGCAATCGCAGGCACGCGGACGCCGGCGGCGTCGCCGCGCTGGACCGCCGCAGTTTTCTCAAGCTGACCGGCTTTGCCGGCGGCGGCCTGGCGCTCGGCATCTTGCCAGCCCAGGCCGCGCTGGCGCAGGAAGGCGCGGCGCCCAAGGCCCCGCCTTCACCGCCGCAGGCGTTCCTGCTGATCACGCCGGACAACACCGTCACGGTGGCGGTCAACCGGCTCGAATTCGGCCAGGGCGTGCATACGGCGCTGCCCATGGCGCTGGCGGAAGAGCTCGACGTGGACTGGCGCAACGTGCGCGCCACGCTGGCGCCCGCCGGCGATGCGTACAAGGATCCCGCCTTCGGCATGCAGATCACCGGCGGCTCCACCGCGCTCAACCATTCCTTCCAGCAATACCGCGAGCTGGGCGCGCGCGCCCGCGCCATGCTGGTTTCCGCCGCGGCTACCCAGTGGCAGGTCGATCCGGCGAGCTGCCAGGTGGCGCTGGGCGTGGTCACCTCCGGCAGCCATCGCGCCACCTTTGGCGACCTGGCGCAGGCCGCCATGGCGCTGCCGGTGCCGCAGCAGGTAACGCTCAAGAACCCGGCGCAATTCAAGCTCATCGGCAAGCCCACGCGCCGGCTGGACGCGCGCGGCAAGCTGGAGGGGACCACCGCCTTCGGTATTGACGTGCATCTCAAGAACATGGTGGTGGCCGTGGTGGCACGCCCGCCGCGCTTTGGCGGCAAGGTGAAATCCTTCAACGCCGACAAGGCGCGCGCGATCAAGGGCGTGGCCGACGTGATGCTGGTGCCGGTGGATCGCGGCGGCACCGGCGTGGCGGTGGTGGCCAATGGCTACTGGCCGGCCAAGCAGGCGCGCGACGCGCTGGAGATCGTGTGGGAAGACAGCGGCTCCAGCGTTTCCACCAAGGACCTGTTCGCGCAGTACAGGACGCTGGCCGCGCAACCCGGCACTGTGGCGCTGCAGGCTGACCTGGGCGCCATGTCCGGCGCCGCGCGCACCATCTCGGCGGATTACGAGTTTCCCTATCTTGCGCATGCGCCGATGGAGCCGCTGAACTGCACCTTGCAGGCCGAGGTGTCGGGCAAGGCGGTGCAGAGCGTGAAGGTATGGGTGGGCTCGCAGTTCCAGACCGTGGACCAGGCCGCCATCGGGCGTGTGCTCGGGCTGCCACCGGCCAAGGTCACGCTCAACACCATGATGGCGGGCGGCGGGTTCGGCCGGCGTGCCGTGCCCACCTCCGACTACCTGGTCGAAGCGGCCAACGTGCTGCTGGCCTGGGTCAAGAACGGGCATGACGAACCGCTCAAGGTGATGTGGAGCCGCGAGGACGATATCCGCGGCGGCTACTACCGGCCGCTGCATGTGCACCGCGCGCGCATCGGCACCGATGCGAAGGGGCAGGTGCTCGGCTGGCAGCATACCGTGGTCGGGCAGTCCATCCTCTCCGGCACGCCGTTCGAGGCGTTCATGGTCAAGGGCGGCGTGGACTCAACCATGGTCGAAGGCCTGGTGGAGAACGACTACGGCTTCCCGCTGCAACTATCGGTGCATCACCCGCAGGTGGCGGTGCCGGTGCTGTGGTGGCGCTCGGTTGGCAACACGCACACCGCCTTCGTCAAGGAAACGCTGGTCGACGAAGTGGCCGCCAATGCCAGGCAGGACCCGGTGGCGTACCGCCTTGCGCGGCTGGACGCGGGCAAGCACGCGCGCCATCGCGCGGCGCTGCAGCTGGCGGTGGACAAGTCCGGCTACGGCAAGCGCAAGCTGCCCAAGGGCCAGGCCTGGGGCGTGGCGGTGCACGAGTCGTTCGGCACGGTGGTGGCCTATGTGGTGGAGGTGTCGCTGGTGAAAAACGAGCCACATGTGCATCGCGTGACGGCCGGGGTGCATGCCAACCGCGTGGTCAATCCCATGTCGGCCGAGGCACAGGTGCAGGGCGCATGCGTGTTCGGGCTGGCGATGACGCGGCCGGGCTTTGCCATCGAGATCGAAAACGGCGTGGTGAAGAACAGCAACTTCCCCGACTATCCGCCGCCGCGCATCACCGATGCGCCGGTGGTGGACGTGTTCTTCGTGCCATCCGAGGATCCGCCCACCGGCCTGGGCGAGCCGGGCGTGCCAGCCATTGCGCCAGCGGTGGCCAACGCGCTGTTCACGCTCACCGGCAAGCGCCAGCGGCAGTTGCCGTTCGTGCTGGCCTGAGCTGGCCTGAGCCCGGGCGCCGGGCTCAGGGCTCAGGGCTCAGGGCGCGCGGTTGTCGCCAGCCGCGCGCCAGGCCTGCGTGAAGCGCAGCAGGTCGTCGGCCGAGGCATCGGTGATGGCCGCGTAGCGCATGCCGTCCGACTCCCAGATCCCCAGCTGGTAGCCTTGGCGCGCCTCGATCTGCGCGGGTGCCTGGCTGTGGCCGGGGTTGAGGGCTGGCTTGCTGTCCGCCGTGCGCGCTGGCAGCACGAACACATCGATGGGGTGCTGGTTGCGGCGGTAGACCAGTACCGCCACCGGCCGCCCGTGCACGTAGTCGAGCCGTCCCCCGACCAGCGGGAAACCTTGCGGCGCGAGTTCCCGTACCGACGGCGCGTAGTCGATCCGGCCATTGAACCAGGGTTTGACGGTGTGGCGGTCCGACGAGGCGACATCGATCGTGTGCCCCGAGATCAGCGCGCGCACATGGCTGCTTACCATCTCGCCTTCCACCGTCGGCCCGGAGCCATCGCTCAGCGCGTACTGGGCCATGCCGATGCCCAGCGTCGCCACCGTCAGCGCGGCCATGGCGGCATTGGCGGCGGGACCCCATTCGAAATAGCGCCGCATCCATTGCCACCATGCGCCACCGTTGCCGGAGGGCGCCGCCGCAGCGCCAGAGCCAGCCGCGGCCTGGGCTGCATCCAGCGCCGTGGTCAGCCGTGCGCGCAGGGCCGGCCCGGCGCGGTGGTAGGGCGCATGCGCGCGCAATACGGTGCGCAGTTCGCGCAGGTGCGCGAGCTGCGCGGTGCAGGTCGTGCATTGCGCCAGGTGCCGTTCAAGGCGCAAGGCGTCGCCCGCGCCGAGCTCACCGTCGGCATTGGCCTGCAGCAGCAGGCGGGCGTCATTGCAGTTCATGGCCTGTCTCCCCGGCAGGTTGCGCCGGCGTGGCGTGGACGGCGGTTGCCGCGGCGGCCCTGCCCGTTGCCGGTGCGGTGGACAGGGTGCCTGCCGCGCCAAGGTCGGCGCCGCCCTGGGTGCCGATGCCGCGCATGCCCTCCGCGCGCAAGTCGAGCACTGCCGCCGCCAGCAGCTTGCGCGCGCGTGCCAGCCGCGACATCACGGTACCCAGCGGGATTTCCGCGATGACGGCGATGTCGCGATAAGGCAGGTCCTCCAGCTCACGCAGCACCAGGACTTCCCGAAAGGCCAGCGGCAGGCGCTCCAGCGCCACATGCAGCAGCCGGACATCCTCGGCGCGCTGCAGCCATTGCTCAGGGCTGTCGCCGTGGCCATCCTGCCAGCCGGGCAGCGGCTCGCCATCGAAATGCCCATCGTCGTAGCCAGCGCTCTCGGCCTGGCCCGGCTGGCGCCGCTTGCGCCACGTGGTGAACCACGTGTTGCGCACGATCGCCAGCAGCCACGCGCGCGGCTGATCGCCCCGGAAGCTGTCAAAAAAGCAGAAAGCCCGCAGGCAGGCTTCCTGCACCACGTCATCCGCCTCCACGGGGCTGCCCGACAGCCAGCGGGCCAGGTTGTAGGCGGCGTCGAGGTGCGGAAGCACCAGATCGTCGAAACGGCGGCGCTGGTCGGCAGCGTTCACGTCACTCCTTTGGCTCGGTGCCCGGGTTGGACGCATCGCGCGCCATCCCCGTTCAATCCGTCTCTGCCGCGTATACCGGGAATGCACTGAGTTTATTCCCGATTCTCACCACCACCACGTAAAAAAATTATCGCCAGCAACGGGAATAAACGCGCCTGCGCGCCGGTATGACAGGCAGGTCCACAGCAACCAGATCAAACCGATCGATCCGATGGAGCTCAATATGCAGCGAGCATGGAAGCGGCGCGATTTTCTCGGGCTTGCCGCGTGCGCCGGCGGCGCGGTGTTTGTGTCGGCATTGCCCGGATGGGCTGCCGGGCGGGACGAAGCGTTCTACTTTGTCCAACTCTCGGACGCGCACTGGGGCTTCCAGGGCCCGCCCAATCCCGACGCGCGCGGGACCTTGCCCAAGGCGGTGGCAGCGGTCAATGCACTGGCCGAGCCGCCGGATTTCCTGATGTTCACCGGCGACCTTACCCACACCACCGATGACCCCGCCGAGCGCCGCAGGCGCATGCGCGAGTTCCAGTCGATCATCGCCGCGCTCAAGGTGCCGGTCGTGCACCTGATGCCGGGCGAACACGACGCCAGCCTGGACCAGGGCGAGGCCTATCGCGAACTGTTCGGGCCCACGCACTATGTGTTCGACCACAAGGGCGTGCACTTCATCGTGCTGGACAACGTCTCCGATCCTGCCGGGCGGGTGGGCGCGGCACAGCTCGACTGGCTCGCCGCGGATCTTGCGCAGCAGCCGCAGTCGGCGCGCATCGTGGTGTTCACGCACCGGCCGCTGTTCGACCTGTATCCGCAGTGGGACTGGGCCACCCGGGACGGCGCACAGGTCATCGAGCGGCTGATGCCGCATCCCAACGTGACGGTGTTTTATGGGCACATCCACCAGGAGCATCACCACATGACCGGGCATATCGCGCACCACGCGGCGCGCTCGCTGATCTACCCGTTGCCGGCGGCGGGGTCGCAGCCGCAGCGCTTGCCGGTGCCGTGGGATCCGGCGCAGCCTTATCGGGGATTGGGCTGGCGGGAAGTGGAGGCGGGCAGGGCGTCGGGGGATGTCGGGATCGAGGAGAAGCCTGTCAATGGTTGAGCAGATCGTGCCACGCCGCTTTGAACGGCTTTGAGCTGCTTTGAACTCGCTATCAGGAGTTGGTCATGTCAGTCATCGGACGGGAAGGAATCAGCCGCAGGCGGGCGCTGTGCTGCCTGCTGGCGCTGGCGGGCGGGACGCCACTGTTGCAAAGCGCTGCCGCTGCGCCGCGGGTGATCAAGGTGCATGCGCGCAAGTTTGTCTTCACGCCAAACCGGATTGCGCTGCGGGTCGGAGAGCCGGTGGTGTTCGAGCTGACCGCGCAGGATGTGATCATGGGGTTTAGCGTGCCGGATCTCGGCATTCGGGAGGATTTGCCGCCCGGCAAGGTCGTGCGGGTTTCGGCCTTGCCCAAGGTGGCTGGCAGTTTTGGGTTCTTGTGCGATATTTTTTGTGGGTCGGGGCACGAGACGATGAACGGGGTGATTGAGGTTAGTTAGTTAGTTAGTTTGTTGCAACTGCAACTGATTAACGTCAAGGTCAAAGGCAACGGCAACTGCAGTTTCACCACCCCTGCGGGGCGGCGACCTACTTTCTTGTCTTGCCAAGAAAGTAGGCAAAGAAGGCG
>NZ_JBWKVH010000013.1:0-193402 GCF_059421605.1 Cupriavidus sp. GW821-FHT02F09 | reverse complement strand
CTGATGCTCAAGAAAAAGGGCTACACGGTGGTGATGGTGGAGCAGAACTTCCGCTTTGCCGCGCCGCTGGCCGACCGTTTTTATGTGATGGAACACGGCACGATCGTCGAGCGCTTCGCGGCTGCGGAGCTGCAGGCCAAGATGCCGGTGCTGAACGAGTTGCTTGGGGTCTGATTCGAATCGGCGCGCGGCGCTGTCATGAATCGCAGGCATTGTTTTAGGGCAGGAACGGGTGGCGTCAGGTGCCGCCGAAACTAAGGAGACAGGCAATGAAGATGACTCGGCTGGCGGTCGCTCTGGCGGCTATCGTAACGGGCGTGGCAATGGGTTCGGCATCGGCGCAGGTCTCGGGCGATACCGTCAAGATCGGCTACATCACCGACATGTCTGGCTTGTACGCCGACATCGACGGCCCGGGCGGCCTCGAAGCCATCAAGATGGCAATCGAGGACAACGGTGGCAAGGTGCTGGGCAAGCCGATCGAGCTGGTCTCGGCCGATCACCAGAACAAGGCCGACATCGCCGCCTCGAAGGCGCGCGAGTGGATGGACCAGCAGGGCCTGGACGTGCTGATCGGCGGCACCAATTCCGCCACCGGCCTGGCCATGAACAAGGTGGCCTCGGAGAAGAAGAAGGTCTACTTCAATATCGGTGCCGGCTCGGCGCGCCTGACCAACGAAGAGTGCTCGCCCTACACCGTGCACTATGCATATGACACGGTGGCGCTCGCCAAGGGTACCGGCAGCGCGGTGGTCAAGCAGGGTGGCAAGTCGTGGTTCTTCCTGACCGCCGACTATGCCTTCGGCCACTCGCTGGAAAACGATACCGCGGCCGTGGTGAAGGCCAACGGCGGCACGGTGGTGGGCTCGGTGCGCCATCCGCTGTCGGCATCGGATTTCTCGTCGTTCCTGCTGCAGGCGCAATCGTCCAAGGCGCAGATCCTCGGCCTGGCCAATGCCGGCGGCGACACCATCAACTCGATCAAGGCGGCCAAGGAATTCGGCATCACCAAGACGATGAAGATCGCCGGCCTGCTGATGTTCATCAACGACATCCACAGCCTGGGCCTGAAGAACACCGAAGGCCTGCTGATGACCGACAGCTGGTACTGGGACATGAACGACGATACGCGCAAGTTCGCCGCGCGCTTCTTCACCAAGATGAAGAAGATGCCGAGCAGCTTGCAGGCCGCCGACTACTCTGCCGCGCATACGTACCTGAAGGCGGTCGAGGCAGCCAAGACGGATGATCCGGACAAGGTCATGGCCGAGCTCAAGAAGATGAAGATCAACGACTTCTACACCAAGGGCTACATCCGCCAGGATGGCCGCGGCATCCACGACATGTACCTGATGCAGGTGAAGTCGCCGGCCGAATCGAAGAAGCCGTGGGACTACCTGAAGGTGGTGGCCACGATCCCGGGTGAGCAGGCTTTCACCACGGTGGCGGAATCGAAGTGCGCGATGATGAAGAAGTAAGCGTTTGAACTGAGTTGAGTTGCGTAGAGTTGATTGAGGTATGACGCCCCCGCCCGGGACCGTTGCATGTTGACCGGGTTCGGGAGTGGGGGCCAGTGTCTTTCTTCGCTTCATTTTGACAGCGCCTGCCTGGCGGGGAACGACGAATCCCGGCTGGTGCGCAAACGGTAACGCCTGCGATGGACATCTTCGGTATTCCTCTGCCCGCCATGCTGTCCCAGTTACTGCTGGGACTGGTCAACGGTGCCTTCTATGCGATGTTGAGCCTTGGCCTTGCGGTCATCTTCGGGCTGCTCAACGTCATCAATTTTGCCCACGGGGCGCTGTTCATGCTCGGCGCGGTCCTGGCCTGGATGGGCATGGAGTACGCCGGGCTCAACTACTGGGTGATGCTGGTGCTGTCGCCGCTGGCGGTGGCGCTGATCGGCATCGTGATCGAGCGCACCATGCTGCGCTGGATCTACAAGCTCGACCATATCTACGGCCTGCTGCTGACGCTCGGCATCACGCTGGTGATCGAAGGCATCTTCCGCTCGATCTATGGGGTGTCGGGGTTGCCGTACTCGGCGCCCGAGGCGCTGAGCGGCGCCACGGATCTGGGCTTCATGATCCTGCCGAACTACCGGGCCTGGGTGGTGGCTGCCTCGCTGGTGGTGTGCTTCTCCACCTGGTACCTGATCGAGAAGACCAAGCTGGGCGCTTATTTGCGCGCTGGCACCGAGAACCCCAAGCTGGTTGAAGCCTTTGGCGTCAACGTGCCGCTGATGGTGACGCTGACCTACGGGTTCGGCGTGGCGCTGGCGGCGTTTGCCGGCGTGCTCGCGGCACCGGTGATCCAGATCTCGCCGCTGATGGGGCAGAACCTGATCATCATCGTGTTCGCGGTGGTGGTGATCGGCGGGATGGGCTCGATCATGGGCTCGATCCTGACCGGCCTCGGCCTGGGCGTGATCGAGGGCCTGACCAAGGTGTTCTATCCCGAGGCCTCGTCCACGGTCGTGTTCTTCATCATGGTGATCGTGCTGATGCTGCGCCCGGCCGGACTGTTCGGGAGGGAGAAGTGATGAACCAACCAACCGGCGCGGCAGTGGCCGCGGGGCAGACAAGACAGGGGCGGGGCGTGCAGAAGAAACTGTTGTACGGATTGTTGCTGGCAGCGCTGGTCCTGGCGCCGATGGCCGGAGCGTATCCGGTGTTCGTGCTCAAGGTGCTGTGCTTCGCGCTGTTCGCGTGCGCCTTCAATCTGCTGATCGGTTATACCGGGCTGCTGTCGTTCGGCCATGCGGCCTTCTTCGGCGGCGCGGCCTATACGGCCGGGCATGCGATGAAGGTGTGGGGCGTCACGCCTGAGGTTGGGCTGGTGCTGGGCACGCTGGCGGGCGCCTTGATCGGCTACGTGGTCGGGTACATCGCGATTCGCCGGCAAGGCATTTATTTCTCCATGATCACGCTGGCGCTGGCGCAGATGCTGTTCTTCTTCTGCCTGCAGGTGCCGTACACCGGGGGCGAGGATGGCTTGCAGGGCATTCCGCGCGGCAAGCTGTTCGGTGTGTTGTCGCTAGCCAACGATCTGACACTGTATTACGTGGCGCTGGCGATCATCGTGGCGGCCTTCGCGCTGATCGTGCGTACCGTGCATTCGCCGTTCGGCCAGATCCTCAAGGCGATCAAGGAAAACGAGCCGCGCACCATCTCGCTGGGCTACGATACGGACCGCTTCAAGCTGATGGTGTTTGTGCTGTCTGCGGCTCTTTCCGGGCTGGCCGGGTCGATCAAGGCGCTGGTGCTGGGCTTTGCCACGCTCACCGACGTGCACTGGTCCATGTCGGGCTCGGTGATCCTGATGACGCTGGTTGGCGGCCTGGGCACGCTTTCGGGCCCGCTGGTCGGGGCTTTCGTGGTGGTGGCGCTGGAAAACAAGCTTGGCGACATCGGCACCTTCCTGGCCTCGACGACGGGCATCGAGTGGTTCAACTCACTGGGCGAATCCGTCACAATGGTGACCGGCGTGATCTTCGTGATCTGCGTATTGACGTTCCGCCGCGGCATCATGGGCGAGCTTCTTGCCCGCTTTGGGAAGGCCCGGGAGTGATCGTGGGGCGACATGCCCGATTTTGGGGCTAGGGTTTCTTCTAGCTTGCTCGAAACGCACCGCTTCGTTACATTCCATATACGGTTTTCGCAGGTTAAATGGAGGCGGAAGCGAGGAGACGACAGGCGCGCAGTCACTAGGCTGCAGTGTCAATATAAGATAAGGGCGTTGCTGGGTGATCCTCGGCAACGCCTTTTTTAATTTCCGGGTTGCATGCCCGTTCCTGGTGCGTGATGTTTTCGCCATGCGGAATCGTCGTCAAAGCCACCGATTGCGCATGCGACAATGCGGCCTTGCCACCGGGCCCGCCATGCCGTCAGATCCCCCCTCTCTAATTCCTTCCCCGCCTGAATCCGCAATGCCCCCGGCCTCGATATGCCTGGCCGGTACTGGCGATGCGCAAAACCTGGGCGCCTGGCTGCAATCACGGCACGCATTGCCCGTCGCGGCGGCGCGCGCCCGGCAGGCGCTGCTGGAGGGCCTGCTTGCCCGGCCTGAGCGCGGGGCCTGTGTGGTGGCGCAGGCCAACGCCGGCCCGGATCTGCTCGGTTGCCTGCCCGTTACGCTGATACCGCATCTCGAACTTGCCGGCCTTGCGGCGCTTGCCACCGAATGGTGGGCCGGTGACGTGCCGGCGGACAGGGGCGCCGCCTTGCTGCTGGATTGCTGTGGCCTGCTGGCCGACTGGTGCAGCGCGCATGGCGTGCGCCATCTGTTGCTGGCGCCGGCGCTGCTGACGGCGGCGCAGGCCGCACCGGCCGGCTTTGCGCCGCATGCCAGCGGCCTGTGGCATCTCAATTTGTCACCAGCCGCCAAGATGCTGGGCTGACGCTTCCAGCGCGCCTGCCGCGCTTGGTTCACCTCCTTCGCTCGTTCCCTCCGTTTTCTCTTTCTTCGTTTCCCCGCGTCCATGGAATTCGCGTTTCTTGCTGTTGCCGCTTTTCTTGCCGGCCTGATCGATGCTGTCGCCGGCGGCGGTGGCCTGGTGCAGATCCCCGCGCTGTTTTCGGCCTATCCCAACATGGCGCCGGCCACGCTGCTCGGCACCAGCAAGGTGGCGTCGCTGGCCGGTACCACCAATGCGGCGTTGCGCTATGGCCGCAGCGTGCGCATCTACTGGGGTGCGACCTTGCCGACGATGCTGTCGGCCTTCGCCTTTTCGATGGCGGGTGCCTACGCGCTCACGCTCATTCCCGCGGAGCCGCTGCGCAAGTCGCTGCCCTTTATCCTGGTGGCCCTGCTGGTCTATACGGTGGCCAAGAAGAGCCTGGGCACCGAGCACGCACCGTCGCTCTCCGGCGGCAAGGAACGCGCCGCTGCGTTGTTGGCGGGCGCCGTGATCGGCTTCTACGACGGCGTGTTCGGGCCGGGCACCGGCAGCTTCCTGATGATCGTGTTCGTGCGCGTGTTTGGCTACGATTTCCTGCACGCCTCGGCATCGACCAAGGTGGTCAACCTCGCCACCAACCTGGCGGCCTTGCTGCTGCTGGCGGCGAAGGGGCACGTCTGGTGGCAGCTCGGGCTGGTCATGGCGCTGGCTAACGTGGGCGGCAGCCAGATTGGCAGCCGCCTCGCGCTCAAGCATGGCAGCGCCTTTGTGCGGCGCGTGTTTATCGTGGTGGTGGCAGCGCTGATCGTGAAAACCGCCTGGGATGCGTTCGGCCGCTGAGCGTCGGTTCGCGGCCGTGTCGCTTGCATGCTGCGATGCGGGTTAATCCCGCTAGCCCGGCGATATGCCTGTTGCTAGACTCGCTACGCATTCCCGACCGGGCGGTCGGTGAATGAGCGGCCGGCGTGGCGCACCATGGCATTGCCTGGCGAGCCCCGCCGAGCGCCGCCGGGGATCACGCGCAGGACGGGAGATTGGGGCAGGGCGGACGCGGATTCGCCCATCGCCCCGGGGTAGCAGGCAGGCGCCGGCGTTGCGCCTGGATACGGGCCTGAAAAGCACCGAAAGGGCACCGGCACAATAAGATCCACCAGGACAAGACAGACCAGAAGAACAGAAGACCAGATTGAGGCATCCGACTGGCCGCGAGGCGGCACGGATGCCTCTTCCGTTTGCCGCAATGGAAGGAGACACGATGACATTCAAGCGCGCCAGCCTGCTGGCTCTCGCCGCCGCCAGCCTGTGCGCCGGCACTGCCAGCGCACAGGTCAAAGTCGGGGTAACGCTATCGGCCACCGGGCCCGCCGCCTCGCTGGGCATTCCCGAGAAGAACACCATCTCGCTGCTGCCCAAGGAGATCGCTGGCAAGAAGATCGAGTACATCGTGCTCGACGATGCGTCGGACACCACCACCGCGGTCAAGAATACGCGCAAGCTGATCAGCGAAGACAAGGTCGACGTGATTGTCGGCTCCACCGTGACGCCCAACTCGCTGGCCATGGTGGATGTCGTCGCCGAGAACGAAACGCCGATGATCACGCTGGCGGCCTCGGCCCGCATCATCGAGCCGATGGATGCCAAGCGCGCCTGGGTCTTCAAGACGCCGCAGAACGACTCGCACATGGCCACCGCCATTGCCGAGCACATGACCAACCACAACGTGAAGACGGTTGCCTTTATCGGCTTCGCGGACGCCTATGGCGATAGCTGGGCGCAAGAGTTCGCCAAGGTCGGCGAGATGCGCAAGATCAAGGTGGTGGCCAATGAACGCTTTGCGCGCACCGACACCTCGGTCACCGGCCAGGTGCTCAAGATGATGGGCAGCAACCCGGACGCCGTGCTGATCGCAGGCTCGGGCACGCCCGCCGCGCTGCCCGCCAAGGCGCTCAAGGAGCGTGGCTGGAAGGGCAAGATCTACCAGACCCACGGTGTGGCCAACGCCGACTTCCTGCGCGTGTGCGGCAAGGATTGCGAAGGCACCTTCCTGCCGGCCGGCCCGCTGCTGGTGGCCGAGCAGCTGCCGGACACGAACCCGGTGAAGAAGCCTGCCATTACCTACAAGACAGCGTACGAAAAGGCATTCGGCGGCCAGGTCTCGACCTTCGGCGGCCACGCCTGGGATGCCGGCCTGCTGCTGCAGCGAGCCATCCCCGAGGCGCTGAAAAAGGGCCAGCCGGGCACCAAGGAGTTCCGCAAGGCGCTGCGCGATGCCATGGAGCAGACCAAGGAGCTGCCGATCTCCCACGGCATCATGAACATGACGCCGACCGACCACCTTGGCCTGGACCAGCGCGCGCGCGTGATGGTGGAGATCGTCGACGGCAAGTGGAAGCTGCAGACCAAGTAAGCGGCACGACTGGCTGCATTGGATGCAAAAAGGGCGCATGGCCAGCCATGCGCCCTTTTTGTTGGTGCCGGCTCATGCCGGCCCACGCCATTGCGCGACTACAGGCAATCCCGCACTTGACACCGCATCCGCCATGCGAGATCTTTAACGTGTTAATGAATTTGGCATTTGCCAGGATAAGCAAAACGGGATGACGGCCATGGTGCGCTGCGGATATGCTGCACCCGGCATATGCATAGCTTCCCGCCGGCCATGCCGATTACCGATGCGGCACTGCGGAATCTAAGGGTTCGTCGGGATTTCCGCTATGCGTAAGTTGTTTCATATTTCGTAACTCGTAATTTCACAAGCCAGCTGGCTTCCCTCCGCCGGCCGGACTCACCAACAATACGGGGAGACAATGGACCTCTCGATCGCCGCCATCCTGGCGCAGGACGGCATCACCTCGGGCGCCATCTATGCGCTGCTCGCGCTGGCCCTGGTGCTGGTGTTCTCGGTGACCCGCGTCATCTTCATTCCGCAAGGGGAGTTCGTCGCCTATGGCGCGCTGACACTGGCGGCGATTCAGTCCGGCCATGCGCCGCAAAGCAGCTGGCTGCTGCTGGTCATGGGCGTGCTCACCTTTCTCTATGAGACGGTCACCATCCTGCGCAGCGCCGAACTGCGCCGGACCGCGCCCAGGCGGATCGCGGTACTGGCTGGCAAATACCTGGTCTTCCCGCTGGCCGTGCATCTGCTCGCGCAGAACTTCGACGGGCAGTCGATGCCCATGCTGGCGCAGATCGCGCTGACGCTGCTGATCGTGATTCCGCTCGGGCCCATGCTGTACCGTCTTGCCTACCAGCCGCTGGCCGAAGCCAGCACGCTGGTGCTGCTGATTGTCTCGGTGGGCGTGCACTTTGCACTGGTGGGGCTGGGGCTGGTGATGTTCGGCGCCGAGGGCTCGCGCACCGCGCCTTTCTCCGAGGCGCGCTTTGAAGTGGGCAGCCTGACGATCTCCGGGCAGAGCCTTTGGGTGGTCGGCGTATCGGCACTGATGATCGCGGGGCTGTATTTCTACTTCGAACGCACCATCGCCGGCAAGGCGCTGCGTGCCACGGCGGTCAATCGCCTGGGCGCGCGGCTGGTCGGCATTGGCACGACGCAGGCCGGGCGCCTGTCGTTCACGCTGGCAGCGGCAATGGGCGCGCTGTGCGGGATCCTGATCGCGCCGCTGACCACGGTGTACTACGAGTCCGGCTTCCTGATCGGCCTGAAGGGCTTCGTCGGTGCCATCGTTGGCGGTCTGGTGAGCTACCCGGTGGCGGCCGCCGGTGCCATCCTGGTGGGGCTGCTCGAATCGTATTCGTCCTTCTGGGCCAGCGCGTTCAAGGAGGTCATCGTGTTCACCCTGATCCTGCCCGTGCTGCTGTGGCGCTCGCTCACCAGCAAGCATGTGGAAGACGAGGAATAAGGGACACGCCATGAACACCAACCTCAAGAACCGAATCTTCCTGCTGGCCTTCGCGGTAGTGCTGGCGCTGTTGCCCGTGCTGCCCACGCCCGAATTCTGGATCACGCTGGGCAACTACATCGGCCTGTACAGCATCGTCGCCATCGGCCTGGTCCTGCTCACCGGCGTGGGCGGCATGACCTCCTTTGGCCAGGCCGCCTTCGTCGGGCTGGGCGCCTACAGCACTGCCTACCTCACCACGCAGTTCGGGCTTTCGCCCTGGCTCGGCCTGCTGGTCGGGCTGGTGATCACGATGGCCTCGGCCTATGTGATCGGCCTGATCACCATGCGCATGTCGGGCCACTACCTGCCGCTCGCCACCATCGCCTGGGGCCTGTCGCTGTTTTTCCTGTTCGGCAACCTGGAATTCCTCGGCAAGTACGACGGCCTCAACGGCATTCCCGTGCTGCATGTGCTCGGCATCGAGCTGGCCTCCGGGCGCTCGATGTTCTACCTGATCTGGGCCGTGGTGCTGGTGTCGGTGATCGCCATGCAGAACCTGCTCAACTCGCGCCCGGGCCGCGCCATCCGCGCCTTGAAGGGTGGCGGCACCATGGCCGAGGCGATGGGCGTGAACACCGCGTGGATGAAGGTGGTGATCTTTGTGGTGGCGGCGATGCTGGCCTGCATCTCCGGCTTTCTCTACGCGCATCTGCAGCGCGCGGTGAACCCCACGCCGTTCGGGCTGAACTACGGCATCGAGTACCTGTTCATGGCGGTGGTGGGCGGCGTAGGCCACGTGTGGGGCGCGGTGCTTGGCGCCGGCATCCTCACCATCCTGAAGGACGTGCTGCAAGGCGTGCTGCCCAAGCTGCTGGGCGCCAACGGCAACTTCGAAACCATCGTGTTCGGCGTGCTGATGGTGCTGCTGCTGCAATACGCGCGCGATGGCATCTGGCCGTTCATCAAGAAGCTGTTCCCCAACGGGCCGCCGGTGATGGCGCCGGCGCAAGCGCCCGCGCTGCCGTTGCGCGCCAAGCCGCAGGCCGGCGAACTGATCCTCGATGTCAAAGCCGCGCGCAAGGAGTTCGGCGGGCTGGTGGCGGTCAACGATGTGAGCTTCCAGGTCCGCGCCGGCGAGATCATCGGGCTGATCGGCCCCAATGGCGCGGGCAAGTCCACCACCTTCAACCTCGTCACCGGCGTGCTGCCCGCCACGCGCGGCGAGGTGCTGTATCGCGGCGAGCAGATCTCCGGGCTGCCCTCGCGCGAGATCGTCAAGCGCGGCATCGGCCGCACCTTCCAGCATGTGCATCTGCTGCCCACCATGACCGTGCTGGAGAACGTGGCCATCGGTGCACACCTGCGCGGCGACTTTGCGCCGCAAGGCGGCGTGACGGCAGCGATCCTGCGCATGAACAAGAACGAGGAGGCCAAGCTGCTGCACGAAGCCGCGCGCCAGCTCGAGCGCGTGGGCCTGGCCGACTGCATGTACATGGAAGCCGGCAGCCTCGCGCTGGGCCAGCAACGCATCCTGGAGATCGCGCGCGCGCTGTGCTGCGATCCCGCGCTGCTGTTGTTGGATGAGCCCGCGGCGGGGCTGCGCTACAAGGAGAAGCAGGCACTGGCCGAGTTGCTGAAGAAGCTCAAGGGCGAGGGCATGAGCGTGCTGCTGGTCGAGCACGACATGGACTTCGTGATGAATCTGACGGACCGGCTGGTGGTGATGGAGTTCGGTACGCGCATTGCAGAAGGCGTGCCCGAGGACGTGCAGAAGGACCCGGCGGTGCTCGAGGCCTATCTCGGCGGCGTGGAGTAAGGAAACGACAATGAGCCTGATCCTGGAAGTGAAGGACCTGCACGTGCGTTACGGCAAGGTCGAAGCCGTGCACGGCGCCAACCTGAAAGTGGAAGCGGGAAAGATCGTCACGGTGATCGGCCCCAATGGCGCGGGCAAGTCCACCATGCTCAACGCCATCATGGGCGCGTTGCCGGTGAGCGGTTCGTCCACCGGCGCGGTGACCTACCTCGGCCACGACCTCGCCGGCCTGCCGGTGGAAGGGCGCGTGGCGCGCGGCATGTGCCTGGTGCCGGAGAAGCGCGAACTGTTTGGCTCGATGAGCGTGGCGGACAACCTGGTGCTGGGCGCCTATCGTCGCAAGCGTGCGGGTGAGAAGAACTTCCTCGACCAGATGGAAGTGGTCTACGGCCTGTTCCCGCGCCTGAAGGAGCGGGCGAAGCAGGACGCCGGCACGCTGTCCGGGGGTGAGCGGCAGATGCTGGCGGTGGGCCGCGCGCTGATGGCCAAGCCGCAGTTGCTGATGCTGGACGAGCCGAGCCTGGGGCTGGCGCCGCTGATCGTCAAGGAGATCTTTCACATCATCAATGACCTGCGCAAGACGGGGGTGGCGACGCTGCTGATCGAGCAGAACGCGCGGGCGGCGCTGCAGGTGGCGGACTACGGGTACGTGATCGAGACGGGGGATATGGCGATGGAGGGGCCGGCTGCCGAGCTGGCGGCTAACCCGAAGGTGATCGAGACGTATCTGGGGTTGGCGAAGAAGGCGGCTTAGGCTTTATCGATTGTCAGGATTCATATGACGAATAATGGCGGACATTGTCCGCCATTATTATTTGTGGGCCGGATTGCCAGAGGCCGACCCGGTGCGGCAATGTTCGTGATCAAAGGCTAGCGCAGCGATAGGTACGCTAAATATTCATGATAAGAATTTTAATTTACATATGAGCTGAAGTTAAATTCGTTATGGAAATACCTATGCGCCACGGAGCTATTTGCCATTCGATAGACGAAATTATTTACAAAATTCTGACTTCAATTATTTATCGGGTGAATTTACCTGGTTGGCCTGCAGCACATCGGGATCTTGCGCTGCCATGCCGAGTAGCCACGCACGAAACTTGGCAAATGCGGGATGGTCCCGCCTCTCCCTAGGCGCACACAGGAAGTACCCCCGCGTCAGCCTGATCGGCAAATCAAACGGCGCCACTACGCGCCCTGCGGCGATCTCGTCTCGTACCAGACAGCGCTGCAACACTGCCACTCCCATGTCCGCCTTGACCGCCTGGACCAGAATCGAGACCTGGTCGAAGCCCGTGGCAAGCGCCGGCGCAGCACTGGGTACGCCTGCCGCACATAGCCAGTGCTGCCAGTTGGCCGGGGCGGTGGTGTGGTAGAGCAAGGGTTCCTCGAGCAGTTCTGCCGGTTGGGACCATCGTCCGGATTCATGGCGGGCGCGGGCCCGGTCGGGATGGCAGATGGGTACCATCTCGCTGCCGATCACGTAGTCGCATTGCAGGCCCGGCCAGCGGTCAGAGGCGCCGGCGAGGATTGCGGCATCCGGCGCCGGGCCTGAGAAGTCCTCGTTGCGCCGGTAGGGCACGAAGTCCAGGCGGATCTCGGGGTGGCGACGGTGGAAATCCGGCAGCCTCGGTATCAGCCATACGCTGGCCAGCGTGGGCACGGCGGACAGCGTGAGGTGATGCTGACGGTCGCGAGAGAGCAGGGCGGCGCTGGCGTTCTCAATGGCTGCCAGCGGGCCGGCTACTGAGTCGAGCAGCTGCCGGCCGGCATCGGTCAGGGTCAGGCGATGCGCATTGCGTTGGAGAAGGGGCTGGCCGAAGTGCGATTCGAGGCGGGCGATGGCGCGGCTGATCGCCCCCTGGGTGACACACAGATCCTCCGCCGCACGCGTAAAGCTGCCCAGTCGCGCTGCGGCGGCAAAGGCATGCAGTTCGGACATCGAGGGCGAGCGTAGCCGCATGGGGGGAGCCGAGAATGAGCTTTGGTAATGCAAGCGTGCAATATAGTCGTTTGTGCGGACCCGGTAAACTGCCGACACTTGGCCACCTTCCCATATAACGCCAAGGAGAAAACCCTCATGATCCGAGCCAGTTTGCCGCGCCGGCATTTCGTCCTGTCCTGCCTGGCGGCGTGCGCCAGCCTCTGCGCCGCCGGCGGCGCGCTCGCGCAGGCCAACTATCCGAACCGCCCGATCCGCCTGGTCGTACCTTTTGCCGCGGGCGGCTCGACCGACCTGTCGGCGCGCCTGGTTGCGGAGTTCGGCGGCCGCGAGTTGGGCCAGCCGATCGTGGTGGAGAACAAGGGCGGTGCCGGCGGCTCGCTCGGCATGGAGCAGGTCGCGCGCTCGGCACCGGATGGATACACCATCGGCATGGCTACCGTCAGCACGCACGGTTCCAACCCGGCCGTGTACCCCAAGCTGAATTACGATCCGATCAAGGACTTCGCGCCGGTCACCAATGTGATGGCGGTCCCCAGCGTGTTCGCGGTGCATCCCAGCGTACCGGCCAAGACCATGCAGGAGTTCGTTGCCCTGGCGCGTGCCAACCCCGGCAAGTACAGCGTTGCTTCGCCAGGTGCGGGCTCCCTGGGTCATGTGAATATCGAGAACTTCAAGATGCTGGCCAAGATCGACCTGCTGCACGTACCGTACAAGGGAGCCGGTCTGGGACTCAACGACGCGGTGGCGGGGCAGGTTAGTGCCATCACCGACAACTTGTCGTCCGCGCTGCCCCACGTGAAATCCGGGAGGCTGCGCCCGCTAGCCGTGCTGGGCTCCGCGCGTTCGCCGCTACTGCCCAACGTCCCGACCTACGCGGAACTGGGCTACAAGGAGATGGGGGATGGCGGTTGGTTCGGCATCGTGGCACCCGCGGGCACGCCGCCGGCTATTATCGAGAAGCTCAATCGCGCCATCCACAAAGCCATGCAGAACCCGGAGTTCAAGCGCAAGGTGGAAGAGTCCGGCGGCACGCTCGTGCCGACCACGCCGGATGGCTTCAAGGTACAGATCCAGCAGGCCATGACGCGCTATGCGCGCGTCGCCAAGGCCGCCAACATCAAACTGGATTGATGGCATGAACGATAGCTTCGAACCCTTTTTCCAGTCCGCGCCGCAGGCTCAGGCCTTGCCGCTGGTTTGCGATTCGCCGCACAGCGGCACGTGCTACCCGCAGGACTTCGGTGCGGCCATCCCGCTGCAGCGGCTCCGGAGCGGCGAAGACACCCACGTGGAATCGCTGTGGGAAGCTGTGCCGCGGATCGGCGGCACGCTGATCGCTGCGAATTTCCCCCGTGTCTATATCGATCCCAATCGTACGCTTGACGATCTGGATCCCGAACTGCTGGATGGCACCTGGCCTGAGCCGCTGGCGCCGGGCGAAAAGACGCGCCTTGGCTATGGGCTGATCTGGCGCAATGTGGATGCGGCAACGCGAATCTACGGTCGCAAGCTCTCGCTGCAAGAGGTACGCGGCCGGATCGATCGATACTACCGCCCCTATCATCAGGCGCTATCGGCGGCGGTGGAGGAGGCCTTTCAGCGCTTCGGTGCGGTCTGGCATCTGAACCTGCACTCCATGCCGAACAACGCCTATGAGCGGCTCAAGATCCAGAGTCCGCATCCACTGGCCGACTTCGTTCTGGGTGATCGCGATGGCACGACTTGCGAGCCGGATTTCGTCGCGCTGGTGGAATCCGAGTTGCGGGCGCTCGGCTATACGGTGGCGCGCAACGATCCCTACAAGGGTGTGCAACTGATCGCGCAGATTGGCCGACCGGCCGAACGGCGTAACAGCTTGCAGATCGAGATTCGCCGACCGCTCTATATGGATGAGGCGACGCGCGAGCGCAACGGCGGGTTCGGCCAGCTTCAGGCGGATCTGGGCCAACTAGTCGAGCGCATTGCCAGCTACTTGCGAGAGCAGGGTAGGGCATGATGCGTAGACGTTAATCCAGTCGGCATTCAAGCCGGGCCATCGAGCCCGGTTTTTTTGTTTCACGTGGAACACACCCGAGTTATTCATGCGGCATGTTTCACGTGAAACATGCCGTGGCCCAGGGAAGCCACAGCGAATGCCGCTATAATTCGGCATCCCGATTCATTTCCCGCTAGCCTCCCGGAGGAGGTGCCTCCATGCTTTACCCAAAAGAATTCGATGTCATTGTTGTCGGTGGTGGCCACGCCGGCACGGAAGCTGCACTCGCCGCGGCGCGTATGGGTTGCCAGACGCTGCTGCTGAGCCACAACATCGAGACCCTTGGTCAGATGAGCTGCAATCCGTCCATCGGCGGCATTGGCAAGGGTCATCTCGTCAAGGAGGTGGATGCAATGGGCGGCGCCATGGCGGCAGCCACGGATGAGTCGGGCATCCAATTCCGCATCCTGAATTCCAGCAAGGGCCCGGCCGTACGTGCCACCCGCGCTCAGGCGGACCGTGTGCTGTATCGAAAAGCGATTCGCGTGCGGCTGGAGAATCAGCCCAACCTGATGCTGTTCCAGCAGGCCGTGGATGACCTGGTGGTGGAGGGTGATCGTGTTGTCGGCGCTGTCACGCAGGTCGGCATCACCTTCCGCGCACGCGCCGTGGTGCTGACCGCCGGTACCTTCCTCGATGGGAAGATTCACGTGGGGCTGGATAACTACACTGGCGGCCGCGCGGGCGACCCCGCCTCGGTCTCGCTTTCGGCGCGCCTGAAAGAGCTCAAGCTGCCGCAGGGCCGCCTGAAGACGGGTACGCCGCCGCGTATCGACGGACGCACCATCGACTTCTCCGTGATGGATGAGCAGCCCGGCGATCTCGATCCGGTGCCGGTGTTCTCCTTCCTGGGTCGTGCCGATCAGCACCCGCAGCAACTGCCGTGCTGGATCACGCATACCAACAGCCGGACCCACGATATCATCCGTGGCGGCCTGGATCGCTCGCCGATGTACACCGGCGTGATCGAAGGGGTGGGGCCGCGGTACTGTCCCAGCATCGAGGACAAGATCCACCGCTTTGCCAGCAAGGACAGCCACCAGATCTTCCTGGAACCGGAAGGGCTGACGACCAACGAGTTCTATCCCAACGGTATCTCCACCAGCCTGCCGTTCGACGTGCAACTTGCCCTGGTGCACTCGATCCGCGGCATGGAGAACGCGCACATCCTGCGCCCCGGCTACGCCATTGAGTACGATTACTTCGATCCGCGCGCCCTCAAGGCCTCGCTGGAATCCAAGGCCATCAGCGGCTTGTTCTTTGCTGGGCAGATCAACGGCACCACCGGCTACGAAGAAGCCGCTGCCCAGGGCCTGCTGGCCGGGATCAATGCCGGCTGCTTCGTACGGGAGCGCGATGCCTGGACTCCCCGGCGGGACCAAGCCTATCTTGGAGTTCTGGTCGACGATCTGATCACCCGTGGGGTCTCGGAACCGTACCGAATGTTCACCAGCCGCGCCGAGTTCCGTTTGAGCCTGCGGGAAGATAATGCCGATATGCGACTGACCGAGGCCGGCCGGGAGCTGGGTGTTGTCGATGATGTGCGCTGGGATGCATTTAACCGGAAACGCGATGCTGTTTCACGTGAAACAGAGCGGCTGAAGGGTACCTGGGTGAATCCGAGCATCCTGCCGGAAGCCGATGCCGTGCCGCTGCTCGGCAAGGCGATCGAGCGCGAGTACAACCTCGCCGATCTGCTGCGCCGTCCCGCTGTCACGTATGAAGCGCTGATGGCGTTGCAGGAAGGCAAGTTCGCACCTGCCCGGGCACTCGATGCCGACCCGCTGCTGGTCGCGCAGATTCGCGAGCAGATCGAGATCGGCATCAAGTATCACGGCTACATCGCCCGGCAAGCCGCAGAGGTGGACAAGCTCGAAGCCAACGAATCCACCCGCCTGCCTGAAGATTTCGACTACACGGAAGTGCGCGGCCTTGGCATCGAGGTGGGCCAGAAGCTGAATCAGCACCGGCCCGAGACCCTCGGCCAGGCATCGCGTATTTCTGGCGTGACGCCGGCTGCGATTTCGCTGCTGCTGGTCCATCTGAAAAAGAAGGGCATGGGGCGTACCAAGTCCGACTCCAGCCAAGAGGCCGCCTGAGTGAGGAACCAACGTTACGCGGCCGTGGATGATGCCGACCAGCGCCGCCGCCTGGAGGCCGGCTTGTCCGCCATCGGCCTGGCGCTCTCCGCGAGCCAGATCGATCAGTTGTTTGCCTACCTGGCACTGCTGCGCAAATGGAACGCCATCTATAACCTGACCGCCATCCGTCATCCCGACGAGATGTTGACCCACCACATGCTCGACTCGCTGGCCGCCGTGCCGGCGCTGGCGCAAGCGGCTCGCGCCGCGGCGGTGGAGGAGGGCGCGCGTGGCCGGGTGCTCGACGTGGGTTCGGGCGGCGGCATGCCTGGTCTGCCGCTGGCCATCACGTGTCCCGACCTGTCAGTGCTGATGGTCGACATCGTGCAAAAGAAAACCGCCTTCCTCACGCAGTGCCGGGCACAGCTCGGCCTGTCCAACGCCGCTGCCCACTGGGGCCCGGTCGAAAAGCTGGAAGACGGCAAGGGGTATGCAGTC
Source organism: Cupriavidus sp. GW821-FHT02F09 (assembly GCF_059421605.1). Taxonomy (NCBI): domain Bacteria; kingdom Pseudomonadati; phylum Pseudomonadota; class Betaproteobacteria; order Burkholderiales; family Burkholderiaceae; genus Cupriavidus; species Cupriavidus sp. GW821-FHT02F09. Next base: position 176,786 of record NZ_JBWKVH010000013.1, on the reverse strand, counting down.
ATCACGTCTCGTGCGTTTGCCGAGCTGAGCGATTTCGCATCGCTCGCCGGCCACCTGCTGGCGCCGGGCGGCAAGCTGATTGCCATGAAGGGCGTTTATCCTCAACCCGAACTCGATCGCATGGAAGCGGCCGGCCTGATGGCCGAGTGGCAGGTCGAGGCAATACCACGCCTGACCGTACCGGAACTGGACGCAGAACGTCACCTGGTGGTGCTGTCGCGCCGCTGACCCGGCCGGTGGTTGTCGCCGGCGCCCACCCCCGGCAGGTAGAAATCAAGCAGGAGCAGCAGGAACATATGGCCAAGGTATTCGTGATCGCAAACCAGAAGGGCGGCGTCGGCAAGACCACCACCACGGTGAACCTTGCCGCCGGCTTGGCGGCACAGGACCAGCGTGTGTTGCTGATCGACCTGGATCCCCAAGGCAATGCCTCGATGGGTTCCGGCATCGACAAGCAGTCGCTTGAGCACAGCGTCTACCAGGTGCTGGTTGGCTTGTCGACGGTGAGCCAGGCACGCCAGCATTCCGAATCCGGCAAGTACGACGTGCTGCCCGCCAACCGCGAACTGGCCGGCGCGGAAGTGGAACTGGTCGAACTGGACCAGCGTGAGAAACGTCTCAAGAACGCCATTGCCGAGGTCGATGCCGAGTACGATTTCGTGTTGATCGACTGTCCGCCGTCGCTGTCGCTGCTGACCCTCAACGGGCTGTGCGCGGCCAACGGCGTGATCGTGCCGATGCAATGCGAGTACTTCGCGCTGGAAGGGCTGTCCGATCTCGTCAATACCATCAAGCAGGTGCATGCCAACCTCAATCGCGACCTGAAGGTGATTGGCTTGCTTCGTGTGATGTTTGATCCACGTGTTACGTTGCAGCAACAGGTGTCGGCCCAGCTCGAGTCGCATTTTGGCGACAAGGTGTTCAAGACCGTCATCCCGCGCAATGTGCGGCTGGCAGAGGCACCGTCCTATGGCGTGCCGGGCGTGGCGTTCGATCCGTCGTCCAAAGGGGCCAAGGCCTACCTCGATTTCGGCGCCGAGATGATCGCGCGCGTCAAGCAACTCGACTGAACGCCGGGCTGAAAGTCACCGGGTTGAGAGTCACCGAATACAGGAAACCGAGATGAGCACCGCGAAGAAGAAGGGCCTGGGCCGCGGACTGGAAGCCCTGCTGGGTGGGCCAGCCGAGATCGTTGACGCCGTGAAGCAGGAGGGCGCCCCCTCTGTACTCCGTCTGGACCAGCTCCAGCCCGGCAAGTACCAGCCGCGCACGCGCATGGACGAAGGCGCGCTGCAGGAGCTGGCCGCGAGCATCCGTGCTCAAGGCCTGATGCAGCCGATCCTGGTGCGCCGCGTTGCCGAGCCGGATCGCTACGAGATCATTGCCGGTGAGCGCCGCTTCCGCGCCTCCAGGATCGCCGGACTCGAAGAGGTGCCGGTGCTGGTCAAGGACGTGGCCGACGAAGCCGCGGCCGCGATGGCGCTCATCGAGAATATCCAGCGTGAAGACCTCAACCCGCTGGAAGAAGCGCAAGGCATCATGCGCCTGGTGCGCGAATTCAATTTCACCCACGAGCAGGCAGCGGAATCGGTAGGGCGCTCGCGCAGCGCGGTGTCCAACCTGCTGCGTCTGCTGAACCTGGCCCAGCCGGTGCAGACGATGCTGATGGCGGGCGATCTCGACATGGGCCACGCCCGTGCGCTGCTCTCCGCCGACGGCGCCAACCAGATCACGCTCGCCAATCAGATCGTTAACAAACGTTTATCGGTGCGCGAGACCGAAAAGCTGGTAGCCTCCACCCTCAAGCCCTTTGACCTCAGGTTGCAGAAGCCGAACAATGGCGCGCCGGCGCGCGACGTGGCCCGCCTTGAGGAAGAACTATCCGACGTGCTTGGCCTGCCGGTACAGATCAAGCTGGGCGTGCGGGGCAAAGGCCAGCTCACCATTCACTTCACCAGCAATGATGCGCTCGACGGTGTGCTGACACGCCTGCGCGAGCCCGGCGAAAGCCAGTCACCCGCCTGAGCGGGATTTCCCAAAAATAGTGCGCGATTAACGGTCGGTGCAGCTGTGCAGCGGCTTGGTGCAATTTGATGGCGGCCGCTTCTGGCTCGGCGTGCGCACGCCTGTGTAAGGTCTGTGCAAGGCCGATAAACGACCATGGTGCGCCGCCAGCCTTGGGCAGCTCAATTACCTGGTGCGTTATTGTTGGGCGTCGGCCGCGCACGCACTATGGGTTCGTGGCGATTGCAAGTGAAATGCGGACTGTTGCAAGGCGTCTGTAAGCAGATTGACTCGCATGGTGCATTCCTCGTAAAATCGTGCGGTTTGAATTCCGGCCGGTCCAGAAAAGTTCCGGGGCGGATTAAACAACAAGCAGCAACGAGCAAAGGCAATAGCAGGTGGTTTCAGATCGTCAGGATGCTGGTCGGAAAACCGACTGGCAGACGCGTGATGCCTGGGAAGACGAGGCAGAACGCGAAGAAGAGGCGGTCGATCCGCTGTCGCGCGTCGAGGCGGAAACGCTGTTCGGCGAGCGCGCGCTGCGCCCTTCGCGCATGACGCCCGGCAGGGTCGTGCTGGCGCAGGTTGCGGTTACTTTGTTGTCGGCCATTGCCTGGCGACTTTTTGCTGGCGGCAACGCCGGCGCGGCGGGTTGGTCGGCACTATTCGGTGGCACGGTGTGTTTCGTGCCCAGCGGTTTCTTCGCGCTGCGACTCTGGATGGCGCGCGAACGTCCCTCGATCAGCGGACTGGTGGTCGGCGAGGCGATCAAGGTGTTTGCCACCGCCGGGTTGTTCGTCCTGGTAGTGGTGCTGTACAGCGAGTTGCGCTGGGTACCGATGCTGGTCACGTTCCTGCTTGTGCTCAAGACTTACTGGGTCGCGCTGGCGATTCGCTGAGGTTGTGCCCCAGGGTGGGCCGGCCAGGCGCGGTAGGTCGGATAAGTGTGCTTCTCGTCGAAGTGGGGCACGAAAACAGAATATCAAGATGTTTTTGCGTGGCGCGTCACAACAGTGAAGCGCGGCGTGGATAAGGTTCAAACGAGCTTGCCCGCGGTGACCAGCAAAGTGTGCTGAAGGCGGTGCAAGAAGCGTACCGGCAAAATGCCGGCAACTGGTTTCGCAATATTACGGTTCGTTTCGACATGTCAGCTGCTCAAGGCGCCGAACAGGCCCTCACCCCCTCCGGCTATATCGCCGAACACTTGCAGAACCTCAACACGGTTGGCGGCAAGCAAGCCGCCGTCGTTGACTTCAGCGTCCTCAACTACGACACCGTGTTCTGGTCGGTGCTGTGCGGCGCCATCGCCGTGATTTTCCTGTACGCTGCCGCGCGCCGCGCGACCGCCGGCGTGCCGGGCCGCTTCCAGGCTTTCGTGGAAATGATCGTCGAGATGGTCGACGACCAGGCCAAGGGCATCATCCATGGCGACCGTTCCTTCATCGCTCCGCTGGCACTGATGGTGTTCTGCTGGATCACGGTGATGAATGCCGTCGACTTGATCCCGGTTGACTGGGTTACCGGCCTGAACGGCCTGCTGGGCATCTTCCACATCCATCTGCCGCACCACCGCGCGGTTGCCACGGCTGACCTGAACGGTACGCTGGGCATGTCGTGCGCAGTGCTGGTGCTGATGATCTATTACAGCTTCAAGATCAAGGGCGTGGGCGGCTTCACCCATGAACTGCTGTCGGCCCCGTTCGGCGCCAAGTGGTACCTGGCCCCGTTCAACCTGATCCTGAACCTGATTGAATTCCTGGCCAAGGCGGTTTCGCTGGGCATGCGGTTGTTCGGCAACATGTACGCCGGCGAACTGGTGTTCCTGCTGATCGCGCTGCTGGGTTCCATCTGGACGTTCGGTGCGGACCTCTCCGCGCTGGGCTTCGTCGGTCATGTGCTGGCCGGTACGGTATGGGCGATCTTCCACATCCTGATCGTTCTGCTCCAGGCTTTCATTTTCATGATGCTGACGCTGGTGTACATCGGCCAGGCACACGATCACCACTGATTTAAGTTTTTCGGTTTTTCGGTTTTTTGGTTCTAAGTCTCTTCTCAATTAAAGGAGTAGTCATGCAAGCATATCTCGCCAACATCCAGGGTCTGACCGCCATCGGTATCGGCATCATCATCGGTCTGGGCGCAATCGGCGCCTGCCTGGGTATCGCCCTGATGGGTGGCAAGTACATCGAAGCGTGCGCACGTCAGCCTGAACTGATGAACCCGCTGCAAACCAAGATGTTCCTGCTGGCTGGCCTGATCGACGCGGCATTCCTGATCGGCGTGGGCGTTGCAATGCTGTTCGCATTCGCCAACCCGCTGCTGGCTGTCATCAAGTAATTCTTTTCGGTCTGCATGATGCTGACGGGCGGCGCGGGCCACTTAGCCTGGCCGCCCTTGCGCATTTATCTGTAGTTTGATTACCGAAAGGAACACACCATGAATCTGAACGCAACGTTTTTTGCGCAGATGGTCGTGTTCTTCATCCTGTGGTGGGTAGTTGCCAAATTCATTTGGCCGCCGCTGGTGAAGGCGCTCGACGAACGCGCAAAGAAGATCGCCGATGGCCTCGCCGCCGCCGAAAAAGGCAAGGCTGAGCTCGAACTCGCCAACAAGCGTGTGGACCAGGCCCTGGCCGAAGCCCGCACCGAAGGCGCTCAACGCGTCGCTGACGCCGAGAAGCGCGCTCAGCTGACCGCTGACGAGATCAAGCAAAACGCCCAGGCAGAAGCCGCACGCATCATTGCCCAGGCCAAGGCCGAAGCGGAACAGCAAGTTACCCGCGCGCGCGAGCAATTGCGCGACCAGGTTGCCGTGCTGGCCGTCAAGGGTGCCGAGCAGATCCTCAAGCGCGAAGTGAACGCGCAGGTCCACGCGGATCTGCTCAATCAACTCAAGGCTGAGCTCTAATCATGGCTGAAACCGCAACCATTGCCCGTCCCTACGCCGAGGCGCTGTTCCGCGTCGCGACCGAATCGAGCGGCAATCTGGATGCATGGTCCGAGCTGGTGTCGGAAATGGGGCAAGTTGCCGCCAATCCCGACATGAAGGCGGTGGCTGGCGATCCGAACGTGCACGGCGACAAGCTGAGTGCACTGTTCCTGTCGGCCCTGAAGTCTCCGGTCAACGACGAAGCCAAGCGCTTCGTCAGCCTGCTGGTGGATAACCACCGCCTGTCGGTATTGCCGGAAATCGCCGAGCAGTTCCATGCGCTCAAGAACGACCGTGAAGGGTCGGCTGATGTCGAGATCACGAGTGCCTTCCCCCTTGAGGGCGCAAGCCTGACCGACCTCGTCGCCGCGCTCGAACGCAAGTTCGGCCGCAAGCTGCAGCCCTCGGTTGCGGTGGACCCGTCGCTGATCGGCGGCGTGCGCGTCAAGGTCGGCGACGAAGTGCTCGACACCTCCGTGCGTGCGCGCCTGGCAGCAATGCAAGTGGCGCTGACCGCATGATGCGCGAGAAGCGCACCAGCCGACGGATTGAAGAATTAGGAGCATTGTGATGCAACTGAACCCCTCAGAAATCAGCGAGCTGATCAAGTCCCGCATCTCGGGTCTTGGCGCCGACGCTGAAGTGCGCAACACCGGCACGGTGATTTCCGTGACCGATGGTATCTGCCGCGTGCACGGCCTGTCTGGCGTGATGCAGGGCGAGATGCTGGAATTCCCCGGTAACACGTTCGGTCTGGCACTGAACCTCGAGCGCGACTCTGTCGGCGCCGTGGTGCTGGGCGACTACGAACACATTTCCGAAGGCGACCCGGTCAAGTGCACCGGCCGCATTCTGGAAGTGCCGGTTGGCAAGGAACTGCTGGGCCGCGTGGTCAACACGCTGGGTCAGCCGATCGATGGCAAAGGCCCGATCAACGCCAAAGAAACCGACGTGATCGAAAAGGTTGCCCCTGGCGTGATCGCACGTCAGTCGGTCAGCCAGCCGGTGCAGACCGGCCTGAAGTCGATCGACGCGATGGTGCCGATCGGCCGTGGCCAGCGTGAGCTGATCATTGGCGACCGCCAGACCGGCAAGACCGCCGTTGCTGTCGACGCGATCATCAACCAGAAGGGCAAGGGCGTTTTCTGCGTCTACGTGGCAATCGGTCAGAAGGCTTCGACCGTGAACAACGTGGTGCGCAAGCTCGAAGAACTGGGCGCGATGGAGTACACCATCGTCGTCGCTGCTACGGCTTCGGACTCCGCCGCCATGCAGTACCTGGCTGCCTACGCTGGTTGCACGATGGGCGAGTACTTCCGCGACCGCGGCGAAGACGCGCTGATCGTTTATGACGACCTGACCAAGCAAGCCTGGGCCTACCGCCAGGTGTCGCTGCTGCTGCGCCGCCCGCCGGGCCGCGAAGCTTACCCCGGCGACGTGTTCTACCTGCACTCGCGTCTGCTCGAGCGCGCAGCCCGCGTGAACGCCGACTACGTCGAGAAGTTCACCAAGGGCGCAGTGACCGGCAAGACCGGCTCGCTGACCGCGCTGCCCGTGATCGAAACGCAAGCTGGCGACGTGTCCGCTTTCGTGCCGACCAACGTGATCTCGATCACCGACGGCCAGATCTTCCTGGAAACCGACCTGTTCAACGCAGGTGTGCGCCCCGCAATCAACGCCGGTATCTCGGTGTCGCGCGTTGGTGGTGCCGCCCAGACCAAGGTCGTCAAGAAGCTGTCCGGCGGTATCCGTACCGACCTGGCCCAGTACCGTGAACTGGCTGCGTTCGCGCAGTTCGCTTCCGACCTGGACGATGCCACCCGCAAGCAGCTGGAACGCGGCCGCCGCGTGACGGAACTGCTCAAGCAGGCTCAATACCTGCCGCTGCAGGTGTGGCAGCTGGCCGCGTCGCTGTACGCAGCCAACAACGGCTTCCTCGACAACGTGGAAGTGAAGGACATTCTCCCGTTCGAGAAGGGCCTGCACGACCATCTGAAGACCAAGTACGCCGACCTCGTCAACCGCATCGAAGATTCCAAGGATCTGTCGAAGGAAGACGAAGCCACCCTGCGTGCCGCGATCGAGGATTTCAAGAAGTCCGCCGCGTTCTAACCGCGCAATTCCACGAAACTGCGCCGGCACCGTTGCCATGACGGTGCCGGTGCGGCACGAATGGAGAGGAAGATATGGCCGGAACGAAAGAAATTCGAACCAAGATCAAGAGCGTGCAAAACACGCGCAAGATCACCAAGGCGATGGAGATGGTCGCCGCGTCCAAGATGCGCAAGGCGCAGGAACGGATGCGCAACGCCCGTCCCTATGCTGAGAAAGTGCGCAATATCGCGGCGCACCTGGCTGCGGCCAACCCCGAGTTCAAGCACCCCTTCATGGTGGCACGCGACATCAAGCGCGCCGGCATGATCGTGGTAACGACGGACAAGGGGCTGTGCGGCGGCATGAACACGAACGTGCTGCGTGCGGTAACCAATGAGCTGCGTGAGCTGCAAAGCCGCGGCGTGGAGGTGCAGAGCACCGCCATTGGTTCCAAGGGCTTGCAGTTCATGGGCCGCATCGGCGCCAAGGTGCTCTCGCACGTGGTGCACCTCGGTGACACCCCGCATCTGGAAAAACTGATCGGTGCCATCAAGGTCCAGCTCGACGCCTTCACCAATGGTGAAGTCGATGCTGTGTACCTGGCTTACACCAAGTTCATCAATACGATGAAGCAGGAGCCGATGGTGGAGCAGCTGCTGCCGCTCCCCGCCGACAAGTTTGCCCAGACCGAAGATGAAAAGCGCGCCTACTCGTGGGATTACATCTACGAGCCCGACGCACAGACCGTAGTGGAAGAATTGTTGGTCCGCTACGTCGAAGCGCTGGTGTACCAGGCCGTGGCCGAAAACATGGCGTCCGAGCAATCGGCGCGCATGGTGGCCATGAAGGCGGCATCCGACAATGCCAAGAACGTGATCGGCGAACTGCAACTGGTCTACAACAAGACCCGTCAGGCAGCGATTACCAAGGAACTGTCGGAAATCGTCAGCGGTGCCGCAGCCGTCTAAGGCGTCAAGTATTCAAGCTATCGGAGATACGAAATGAGTATCGGAAATATTGTGCAGTGTATTGGCGCCGTGGTGGACATCGAGTTCCCCCGCGACGCGCTGCCTAAGGTCTACGAAGCGCTCGTGCTGGAAGACAGCAACGAAGCCTCGTTCGCCGAGAAGGGCCTGACCTTCGAAGTGCAGCAACAGCTGGGTGACGGCGTGGTGCGTACCATTGCCCTCGGCTCGTCGGACGGCCTGCGCCGCGGCATGGCAGTGAAGGGCACTGGCGCCCCGATCTCGGTGCCCGTCGGTCACGGCACGCTGGGCCGCATCATGGACGTGCTGGGTCGTCCCATCGACGAAGCCGGCCCGATCGCTTCGGACGAGCTGCGCTCGATCCACCAGAAGGCCCCGAAGTTCGACGAACTGTCGCCTTCGGTTGACCTGCTCGAAACCGGCATCAAGGTGATCGACCTGGTGTGCCCGTTCGCAAAGGGCGGCAAGGTGGGTCTGTTCGGTGGCGCCGGCGTCGGCAAGACCGTGAACATGATGGAGCTCATCAACAACATCGCCAAGCAGCACAGCGGTTTGTCGGTGTTCGCCGGCGTGGGCGAGCGTACCCGTGAAGGGAACGACTTCTACCACGAAATGAAGGACTCGAACGTTCTCGACAAGGTGGCCATGGTGTTCGGCCAGATGAACGAGCCGCCGGGCAACCGTCTGCGCGTGGCACTGTCCGGCCTGACCATGGCCGAGAAGTTCCGCGACGAAGGCCGTGACATCCTGTTCTTCGTCGACAACATTTACCGCTACACGCTGGCCGGTACCGAAGTGTCCGCACTGCTGGGCCGTATGCCTTCCGCAGTGGGTTACCAGCCGACGCTGGCCGAGGAAATGGGCAAGCTGCAAGAGCGCATCACCTCGACCAAGACTGGCTCGATCACGTCGATCCAGGCCGTGTACGTGCCTGCGGATGACTTGACCGACCCGTCGCCTGCTACCACCTTCCTGCACTTGGACTCGACCGTCGTGCTGTCGCGTGATATCGCCGCGCTGGGTATCTACCCGGCAGTCGATCCGCTCGACTCGACCTCGCGTCAGCTGGACCCGCAAGTCGTGGGTCAAGAGCACTACGACGTGGCCCGTCGCGTGCAGCAAACGCTGCAACGCTACAAGGAACTGCGCGACATTATCGCGATTCTGGGCATGGACGAACTGTCGCCGGAAGACAAGCAGTCGGTGTCGCGCGCTCGTAAGATCCAGCGTTTCCTGTCGCAGCCCTTCCACGTTGCGGAAGTGTTCACGGGTTCGCCGGGCAAGTACGTCACGCTGAAGGAAACCATCCGCGGCTTCAAGATGCTGGTGGACGGCGAGTGCGATCACCTGCCGGAGCAAGCGTTCTACATGGTCGGCTCGATCGACGAAGCCTTCGAGAAGGCCAAGAAGCTCCAGTAAGCGGCGTTTTTCGCTGCCAGCGCCGTAGTGGCGGCCGCCACGGACAGCAACGTCCGGGGCGGCCACGCTTAGCCGGGCAGCGGAATACCTGCTTCCTGGCAACGGGAAGCCGAAGCTTTCAGGGACTAAAGGAATTCACATGGCAACCATTCTTGTAGACGTCGTCAGCGCCGAATCGTCGATCTTCTCCGGTCAGGCGAAGTTCGTGGCACTGCCGGGCGAGTCGGGCGAGTTGGGTATCCTGCCGGGCCATACGCCGCTGATTACGCGTATCCAGCCGGGCGCGGTGCGCATCGAGAAGGAAGACGGCAGCGAAGAGTTCGTGTTCGTGGCCGGCGGGATTCTCGAAGTCCAGCCCAAGCACGTCACCGTGCTGGCAGACACCGCTATCCGCGGCAGCGATCTCGACGAAGCCAAGGCGCAGGAAGCCAAGCGCGCCGCCGAGGAGCTGATGCAGAACCAGAGCAGCGATCTCGACCTGGCACGTGCCCAGAGCGAGCTTGCCGTGGCAGCAGCACAGCTGGCAGCGATCGCGCGCCTGCGCCGGAAACGGTAAGAAAAGCAGGGCCGCCGCAGCTGTTGTTTTTTTGGCGGCGGCGAAAAAAAGGCAGCTGCGAGGCTGCCTTTTTTTTATGCCAACGACTATTCTGTCGGCTCAGGACAAAAAAAAGCGCGCGGGCCGGGGAGGCACCGCGCGGACGGGAAAATCCCTTCGAGGGGTCAATTCGAAGGAACGGGTAAGGTCCAGGTCAACCAACAGGCGCTAACCACATTCTTGGTGGTCCAGCACTCGGTCAGGCGGTATTGATCGCATTCAGACGATCCAACCAGCCGGAACCGGCAAGCGCCAACATCATCTCAACCTGGTACACCGATCACAGGCATCGCTTGTGATCCGGTCAATCTGGGTGGGAATGCTTCCTTAGGCTTTCTTCCATGACGCCCTCCCTTTCTGTTGGGGGAGGGAACGCCTTTCACAAAAACTGATTGTGTTGAAGCATTGTGGGGGAAACTTTTGGGGATGGCAGTAACAAAATGTATCGGTTTGCAAGAAGTTGAAAGCGCGGTAACTAAATAAGCGTCTAAATCGGCATAAATAGGCACGTTAGACCACGTGCCACCGCACTTGCCACCAGGCGGCGGGAACATCACTGCGCGGCGCGGGTCCGATAGCTTTCGCTGATCCTGCCATCCGCCTTGCGGTCCGGCCAACCACTGCCATGCCGCTTTCCTTCCCCTTTCCCCCTTTTTACCGCTTTGCCCAGGCCCCCGTCGATATTGCAAGAGGCCTTGTCCAGCATAGGCTGGCGGCGCTGCTGGCCACGTCTTTCATGGCGGCTGGCCAGGCTGGCGCGGTTGAGGCGCAAGCCCCCGCTGGTGCGCTCTGGCAAGGCGAGCTCGACGGCCACATACAGGTATCGCTGACGATATTTCCGCGCGCGGGCACTGGCGGGATCGACGGCACGGCCCGTTACGATTCAATGCTTGCCTCCTCGCCGCGTCAACTCGATGGCCAATTGACATCCGACGGACGGCTGAGCGTGCGCGAGCGCGCCACCGGCCAGGCGCCTGTTGAGTATCCCGAAGCTCGCGATGGTGCACGTTTCGAGGGCACCGTCTCCTCCGATGGGTTGAGTGTCAGTGGGGAATGGATGAATACCGACGGTACCCGGCGCCAGGCATTGACGCTCACGCGCAAGGCAATCTATCGCGAGCGCGTCGTAAATGTGGCTGGCGCACGTCTTACCGAACGCTATCCCGAAACCGGCCGCCCGCACGTGGATGCCCTTATTACGTCACTGCGTGCCAGCGGCTGCGGCCAGGGCGAACAGGAATGCCGTAGCGCGATCGAGATAATGCGGCTGGATGCCGGCAACGTCGGCCTGCTGCGCACCACCTGGCGCTACAGCGGTGGCGCGCATGGCAGCCTCGACTTCGTGAGTGGCACGTGGCGGCGCCACGGCCCGGCGGGTGCGGTGGCATCCGCGCCAACTGCCCAGCCGGGCTATCGCCGGGTCGGGCTAGCCGATCTCTTGCAGCCGGGCGAGGCCTGCCTGCAAAAACTCAACGACGAGCTACAAGCCGCACTGAAGCGGCAGGGCGCAGCCGAGCCCGCGCGTGGCGTGCTTGACGCACAAGCGCTGCAGGAGTCGCGCGTCCCGTTTACCCTGTACCGCGGTGGCGTGGTGTTGCACTATGCCCCCTACGCGGTCGGCCCATTTGCGCAGGGCGCCTACCAGGTAGCGGTGCCGTTCGCGCGGCTGGGCAGTTGTGCCCGCCCGCCCGGTACCGGCCGCGACAAGTCCCCCGAACCCTTTGAGAAGGAATCGACGTGAGCGAGATGCAGACAGCCATTCGCGGCATGCTGGCGATGAAGACGGTAGCCGTGGCCGGCCTGTCCGGGCACCCGGACCGGCCCAGCCATGAAGTAGCCGCCTACCTGCAGCGTCACGGCTATCGCATTGTCCCCGTCAATCCGCGCCATGCGGGCGAGCGCATCCTGGGCGAGACCTGCTACGCCAGCCTCGGCGCCGCCGCCGCGGCCTTGGCCAAGTCCGGGCAGCGCATTGATTGGGTCGATATCTTCCGCCGCGCCGCCGATGTGCCGCCGGTGGTCGCGGATGCCATCGCGATCGGCGCCCGCGGCGTCTGGCTGCAACTTGGCATCGTCAATGATGCGGCTTTTGCCCGGGCCACCGCCGCCGGGTTGCTGGCGGTGCAGGACCGCTGCAGCAAGATCGAGCTGATGCGCCAGGCTGCCTGATCCCGCTAAACTAGTCACCCTAGCTCCCGATCCCGCCCTCAATCCCGCCCTCAATTCAGTCCCAAGCAGCCATGGCCATCGATCCCCAGCTTCTCGATTACTACCGCCGGCTCTCCGAACGCTACGCCGGGCAGCCCGAGCCGGCCGGTGCCGCCGGCCGCCGCGCGCGCTTCGCCGAGATCGCGGCAACCTCGGTCGTGCCCGACCCGGAAGGCATCCAGTCCACCGACATGGAGCTGGCGCTACCCGGCCGCACGCTGGCGGCGCGATTGTTCCGCCCGGAAGGCGTGGCCGAGCCGCGCCTGATCGTCTATTTCCATGGCGGTGGCTGGGTGGTGGGTTCGCATGACACCCATCACAGCGTGGCAGCGCTGCTCGCCGCCGACACCGGCTGCGCGGTGGCCAGCGTGGACTACCGGCTGGCACCGGAGCATCCGTTCCCCGCGCCGTGCGATGACGCGCTGCAGGCGGTGCTGTGGTTCGCCGAGCAACGCGTCCGGTTGCGCCTGGACGCTGGCTTCCTGGCCGTGGCGGGCGACAGCGCGGGCGGGCACCTGGCCGCGCAGGCCGCGCGCTGGGCCAATGCGCACGGGCGCCCCGGCCTGGTCAACGCCCAGTTGCTGATCTATCCCGTGGCCGCGCCGGTGCTGGCCAGCGAAAGCTATCGCGCCTTTGCGGATGGCCCCGGCCTCACCCGCGACGAAATGGCTTGGTTCTGGACGGAATTCATCGGCGCCGAGCGCCTTGCCGCCGGCGCCGCCATCGAAGACACGCGCATCCACCTGATGGGCGCCGCGCCACAGCACCTGCCTCCGGCCAGCGTGGTGATGGTTGCCGCCCACGACGTGCTGCGCGACGACGGCCTTGCCTACGCTGACTACCTGGTGCGCTACGGCGCGCCGGTGATCACGCTGGAGGCAAGCGGGATGACGCACGGCTTTGCCCGCCTGCAGCCCGATGCCCCGCGCGCGCGCGAATGGATGCGCCGCGCCGCGCAGGCCTTCAAGGAACTGGCGGCGGATATCTAAGCTGCCGGCGGCGGCCGGCCATCCCGTAAAATGGCGGTCTTACGAGGATGACCATGACCGCATTGCAGAACGATACCTTCCTGCGCGCGCTGCGCCGGCAACCGACCGAGTACACCCCGCTGTGGCTGATGCGCCAGGCGGGGCGCTACCTGCCCGAATACAATGCTACGCGCGCTCGCGCCGGCAGCTTCCTGGGCCTGGCCAAGAACCCGGCCTACGCGACCGAGGTTACCCTGCAGCCCCTCGAACGCTATCCGCTCGATGCGGCCATCCTCTTCTCCGACATCCTGACCGTGCCCGATGCCATGGGCCTCGGGCTGTCGTTTGCCCAGGGCGAGGGTCCGCGCTTTGCCCACCCGTTGCGCACCGAAGGCGACGTCAAGAAGCTGGCGGTGCCCGATATGGCCTCGCTGTCCTACGTGTTCGACGCGGTCAGCGAGATCCGCCGGGCGCTGGTGCAGGACGGCCGCCAGCGCGTGCCGCTGATCGGCTTCTCGGGCAGCCCCTGGACGCTGGCCTGCTACATGGTCGAGGGTGCCGGCTCCTCCGATTTCCGCACGGTCAAGGCCATGATGTACAGCCGCCCCGACCTGATGCACCGTATCCTGGAGATCAACGCGCAAGCTGTGTCGGCCTACCTGAATGCGCAGATCGAGGCAGGTGCGCAAGCCGTGATGCTGTTCGACACCTGGGGCGGCACGCTGGCCGACGGCATGTACCAGACGTTCTCCCTGGCCTATATGCGCAAGGTGCTGGCCGGACTGAAGCGCGAGCACAATGGCGAGCAGGTGCCGGCCATCGTGTTTACCAAGGGCGGCGGATTGTGGCTGGAGGCGCTCACCGAGATCGGTGCCGATGCGCTCGGTCTGGACTGGACGGTCAACTTGGCGCAGGCGCGCCGCCGCACCGGCGGCAAGGTGGCACTGCAGGGCAATATCGACCCCAATGTGCTGTTTGCGCCGGAAGCCGCGATTCGCGAGCAGGTGCGTGGCGTGCTCGACAGCTATGCCGCCGGCGGCGGCAGCGACGGACACGTCTTCAACCTTGGCCACGGCATCTCCCAGTTCACCCCGCCCGAGAATGTGACGGTGCTGGTGGACGAGGTGCATCGCTACAGCCGGCAGCTGCGCACCGCGGCAAGGTGACAGCTGGTGCACGTCTTCCCTCCCACCCGGGGGTACCGCCTGTGCGGCGCAGCGAGCTGGCTTCGCGCGCCGCACCCGGACGGGCGGGTGCCGGGGGAGGCTTGCCCGAAGCGCTGTCAAGTAAACTATTTTGCAATATTTCGCCCTTTCGGTGCCGGTTCTCGCTTGTCAAGGCTTGACTTATGCACATCAATGGGTTTTCCGCAGTGCAAGAGCGGGTTAGTCCCTAACTCATCTGAGGGATGTCGCCAAGTCCTTGATTTACAAGGCATTGCATCTGGCCACGCACAGGCTGGAATGCCCGTGGGAGCCTTGTTTTACGGGGCTTGCCGGGAACTCCGGGCGAGTTTTCAACAAAGTTATCCACAGGCGCTGCCCGGGGCCGGGAAAACCAGCCATCTATCATCGACTTAGGGGCACATTTGAAGCGTTACTTTAAGTTGATGTTGCACCGCACACTGAATTTGTCTGGAAAGCGGCTCAGCCTCGGCCTGCACATGCATTGGGCTTGCTCGCCCCAATCTGGACCGTACCCACCGCTGCGCTGGACGATCGGCCCCGGAGGCGCGGTGTGACGTCACCGGTGATCCCCGAGCAAACCGGGCCGGCCGCGGAGCCCACCGGCGGCGCACCGCTTGCCGTTGTGCGGGTGGCGCTCGATACGCCGGCTGACGATGTCTTCGATTACCTTGCCGGCCCGGAAGTCCAGCCCGGCGAACTGGTCACGGTGCCGTTCGGCCGCCGTACGCTGGTCGGCGTGGCCGTATCGCGTTGCGCGCACTCCGATGTACCCGCGGACAAGCTGCGTTCTGTCGCACAGCGCCTGGACTGGCTGCCGCCGCTTGGCGCCCACTGGATTGCGCTGGCTGGCTTTGCCGCACGCTATTACCACCGCTGCCTGGGCGAAGTCATGCTGCCCGCGCTGCCTCCGGCCCTGCGCGAGGCCGACGGCTGGGCGCGGCTGGCACTGCGTGCCCGCAGCGAACACTACCGCGTGGCCCCGGGGCAGGGCGAGGCGCTGTTGGCGGCGGTGCCGCCGCGCGCCCGCACCGTGCTGGCGCTGGCTCAGGCACTGGTGGCAGCCGCCGGGGAAGGGCGAGCGGTATCCGCCGCCGAGGCGCGCGTGCTATGCAGCGCGGCGCCCTCGCGCCTGGCGCAGTGGGCCGAGGCCGGCTGGGTGATCTCCGAGCGGGCCGACCAGCCCTTGCTGGGCGCGCCCTCGGCTGCCGAGCCGTCCACCGCGCCGCCGCTGCATGAAGAGCAGCGTGTGGCCGTGGAAGCGATCGGGCAGGCCAAGGGATTCGCGCCGTTCCTGCTCCACGGCGTCACCGGCAGCGGCAAGACCGAAGTCTACCTGCACGCCATGGCCGACGTGCTGGCGCGCGATGCGCAGGCGCAGGTGCTGATGCTGGTGCCTGAAATCAACCTCACGCCGCAGCTGCAGGGCCGCATTGCCTCGCGCTTTCCCCATCTGCCGCTGGCGGTGCTGCATAGCGGCCTGGCCGACCAGGAGCGCACGCTGCAATGGCTGGCCGCGCACCGCGGCGAGGCCCGCATCGTGCTGGGCACGCGGCTGGCGGTGCTGGCCTCGCTGCCACACCTGGCGCTGATCGTGGTCGACGAGGAACACGACACGTCCTACAAGCAACAGGAAGGCCTGCGCTACTCCGCGCGCGACCTGGCCGTATGGCGGGCCAAGCAGCTCGGCGCGGCCGTGGTGCTAGGCTCCGCCACGCCGTCCATGGAGTCCTGGTGGCGTGCGGAGCAGGGCACCTACCGCAAGCTGGTGCTGCGTGAGCGGGCCCAGACCGATGCCACGCTGCCCACGGTGCGGCTGATCGACATCAACCAGGAACGCCAGCGCCAGCGTGCCCTCTACGAAGGGCTGTCGGTGCCGTTGCTCAACGCCATCGAGGCCCGCCTGCAGCGTGGCGAGCAGAGCCTGCTGTTCCTCAACCGGCGCGGCTACGCCCCGGTGCTGGCCTGCGATAGCTGCGGCTGGCTCTCCGGATGCCCGCGCTGCTCGGCCTATATGGTGCTGCACCGGCCGGAGCGCCGCCTGCGCTGCCACCATTGCGGGCTGGAATCCCCGGTACCACACCATTGTCCGGATTGTGGAGATATGGATATTGCACCACTTGGCCGAGGCACCCAGCGTATCGAGGAGGCCTTGGCGGCACGCTTCCCGCAAGCGCGCATCGCCCGCATCGATGCCGACTCCACGCGCCGCAAGGGCAGCGCGCAGGCCATGTTCGATGAGGTTCACGCGGGCGAGGTCGACATCCTGGTCGGCACGCAGATGGTGGCCAAGGGGCACGACTTCCAGCGCGTGACCCTGGTCGGCATCGTCCATCCGGACGCCGCCATGTTCAGCCACGATTTCCGCGCGGCCGAGCATTTGTTTGCCTCCCTGATGCAGGTGGCCGGACGGGCCGGGCGGGCAGGGCTGGCGGGCGAGGTGCTGATCCAGACCCGCTATCCCGATGCATCGGCATTGCAGGCATTGGTACGCCATGACTATGATGGATTCGCGGCTACCCAGTTGCGCGAGCGTCGCCAGGCCGGGTTACCCCCGTTTGCCTACCAGGTGCTTGTCACGGCCGACCATGCCGAACTGGAGCGTGCGCTGGCCTTCCTCCAGAGTGCGCGGAATCGGGCTGATGCGTGCCGGATGGCGCCGGAGGTGCAACTCCATGACCCGGTGCCGATGTCGATGGTGCGGGTGGCTAACCGGGAGCGCGCGCAAATGCTGGTGGAAAGTATCTCGCGTATTGCGCTGCAAAGATTTATCAGCGAGTGGGTGCAAACTTTTGGCGAGGCGCTGGGCGATGCCAAGGGCGTGCGCTGGCAGTTGGAGATCGATCCTTTGCGTATCTGAGTGGATACCTGAGTGGGGTCCGGTTGCGCCAGGGGCAGCCCAGTACAAGGTGCGGTGCAACCACTTTTCCTGATGTATCTGAGTGGTTGTACCTAGTTGCACCTTTGGTTTGCCCGGGAGTATGATCGCGCCAATCTGCCGGTTTCCCCGCAGTCAGGAAGCCGGTGTCCGCGTCTTACGGAGAATCAAGCGCATGGCCACCACCACCCTCGGCGTCAAACTCGACGACGCCTCCCGCGAGCGCCTCAAGCGCGTTGCGCAGTCGATAGACCGCACACCGCACTGGCTGATCAAGCAGGCAATCTTCACGTATCTGGAGCAGGTCGAACGGGGCAACATCCCGCATGAGACCAGCGCCACCGGTACGGGGAGCGAGGGTGCGGCGGACGGTGCCGACACTTTTGACGGCGCGACTGGTGATGGCGCGATACAGCCTTTCCTCGAGTTTGCGCAGAGCGTGCAGCCGCAATCGGTGCTGCGCGCGGCCATCACCGCCGGCTATCGCCGCCCGGAGTCCGAGTGCGTGCCGGTGCTGCTTGAGCAGGCTCGCCTGCCACATCAGCAGGCCGAAGCCGCTCTCGCCATGGCCCGGACCCTGGCCACGCGGTTGCGCGAGCGCAAGGTCGGCACCGGCCGTGAAGGGCTGGTGCAGGGCCTGATCCAGGAATTCTCGTTGTCCTCGCAGGAAGGCGTGGCGCTGATGTGCCTGGCCGAGGCGCTGCTGCGCATTCCCGACAAGGCTACCCGCGACGCGCTGATCCGCGACAAGATCAGCGGCGCCAACTGGCAGTCGCACCTGGGACAGAGCCCGTCGGTGTTCGTCAATGCCGCCACCTGGGGCCTGTTGTTCACGGGCAAGCTGGTGGCCACGCATACCGAAGCCGGCCTGTCGAAGGCGCTGACCCGCATCATCGGCAAGGGCGGCGAGCCGCTGATCCGCAAGGGCGTGGACATGGCGATGCGCCTGATGGGCGAGCAGTTCGTCACCGGCGAGACCATTTCCGAGGCGCTGGCCAACGCGCGCAAGTACGAGGCCGAGGGCTTCCGCTACTCCTACGACATGCTGGGCGAAGCGGCCATGACCGAGGCCGACGCGCAACGCTACCTGGCCTCCTACGAGCAGGCCATCAACGCCATCGGCCAGGCTTCGCGCGGGCGCGGCATCTATGAAGGCCCCGGCATCTCGATCAAGCTCTCGGCGCTGCATCCGCGCTATAGCCGCGCGCAGCATGAGCGCGTCATCAGCGAGCTGTACGGCCGCCTCAAGTCGCTGACCTTGCTGGCCCGCCAGTACGACATCGGCATCAATATCGACGCCGAGGAAGCCGACCGCCTGGAAATCTCGCTCGACCTGCTGGAGCGCCTGTGCTTCGAGCCCGAGCTGGCCGGCTGGAACGGCATCGGCTTCGTGGTGCAGGGCTACCAGAAGCGCTGCCCGTTCGTGATCGACTACCTGATCGACCTGGCCCGCCGCAGCCGCCACCGCCTGATGATCCGCCTGGTCAAGGGCGCGTACTGGGACAGCGAGATCAAGCGCGCCCAGGTGGACGGGCTGGAGGGCTATCCGGTCTACACGCGCAAGGTCTATACGGACGTGTCATACGTGGCCTGCGCGCGCAAGCTGCTGTCGGTGCCGGACGTGATCTACCCGCAGTTCGCTACCCACAACGCCCACACGCTGGCGGCCATCTACCAGATCGCCGGCCACAACTACTACCCCGGCCAGTACGAGTTCCAGTGCCTGCACGGCATGGGCGAGCCACTGTACGACCAGGTGGTCGGCCCGCTGGCTGACGGCAAGTTCAACCGCCCGTGCCGGATCTACGCGCCGGTCGGCACGCATGAGACGCTGCTGGCCTACCTGGTGCGCCGCCTGCTGGAAAACGGCGCCAACACGTCCTTCGTCAACCGCATCGCCGACGACACCATCTCGCTGGACGAACTGGTGGCCGACCCGGTGGCCGTGGTCGAGCAGATGCACGCCGATGAGGGCGCGCTTGGCCTGCCGCATCCGCGCATTCCGCAGCCACGCACGCTGTATGGCGAGTCGCGCGCCAATTCTGCCGGCATCGACCTCTCCAACGAGCATCGCCTGGCCTCGCTGTCGTCCGCGCTACTGGCCGGCACGAGCGAGGCGGTCAGCGCCGTGCCGCTGCTGGGCACGGAAACCGCCGCTGGCGAGGACGCCAATCAGCCGGCACCTGTGCGCAACCCGTCCGACTTGCGCGACGTGGTCGGCCATGTCACCGAAGCCAGCATGGCCGAGGTGGAAGCCGCGCTGCAGGCCGCAGTGAACGCCGCGCCGATCTGGCAGGCGACCCCGGCCGATGTGCGCGCCGCCGCGCTGGAGCGCGCCGCCGAACTGATGGAAGCGCAGATGCAGTCCCTGATGGGCATCATCGTGCGCGAGGCCGGCAAGACCTTCTCCAATGCCATCGCCGAAGTGCGCGAGGCCGTGGACTTTCTGCGCTATTACGCC
Source organism: Cupriavidus sp. GW821-FHT02F09 (assembly GCF_059421605.1). Classification (NCBI taxonomy): domain Bacteria; kingdom Pseudomonadati; phylum Pseudomonadota; class Betaproteobacteria; order Burkholderiales; family Burkholderiaceae; genus Cupriavidus; species Cupriavidus sp. GW821-FHT02F09. The sequence continues at coordinate 157,061 of NZ_JBWKVH010000013.1, read as the reverse complement.
GCGCAAGTGCGTGAGACCTTCTCCAGCGACACCCACCGCCCGCTCGGGCCGGTGGTCTGCATCAGCCCGTGGAATTTCCCGCTGGCCATCTTCACCGGCCAGGTCGCGGCCGCGCTGGCTGCCGGCAACACCGTGCTGGCCAAGCCCGCCGAGCAGACCCCGCTGATTGCCGCCCAGGCCGTGCGCTTGCTGCGCGAGGCTGGCGTGCCGGCTGGCGCCGTGCAGTTGTTGCCGGGCCGCGGCGAAACCGTGGGCGCCGCGTTGGTAGGCGACGCTCGCGTCAAGGGCGTGATGTTCACCGGCTCCACCGAAGTGGCGCGCCTGCTGCAACGCAGCGTGGCCGGCCGGCTGGACGCGGCTGGCCGCCCGGTGCCGCTGATCGCCGAGACCGGCGGCCAGAACGCGATGATCGTGGACTCCTCCGCGCTGGCCGAGCAGGTGGTTGGCGATGTGGTCAACTCCGCCTTCGACTCGGCCGGCCAGCGCTGCTCCGCGCTGCGCGTGCTGTGCCTGCAGGAAGAAGTGGCCGACCGCGTGCTGGAAATGCTCAAGGGCGCCATGGATGAGCTCACCATGGGCAACCCGGACCGTTTGTCCACCGATGTCGGCCCGGTCATCGACGAAGAGGCGCGCGGCAACATCGTGCGCCATATCGACGCCATGCGCGCCAAGGGCCGCCGCGTCCACCAGGCCGACCCGAACGGCGCGGCCAGCGCGGCCTGCCGCAATGGCACGTTTGTGTCGCCAACGCTGATCGAGCTCGACAGCATCGAAGAGTTGCAGCGCGAAGTCTTTGGCCCCGTGCTGCACGTGGTGCGCTACCCGCGAGCCGGCCTCGACACGCTGCTTGCGCAGATCAACGGCACCGGCTACGGCTTGACCATGGGCATTCACACCCGTATCGACGAAACCATCGAGCACATCGTCGAGCGCGCGGAAGTGGGCAACCTCTACGTCAACCGCAATATCGTGGGCGCGGTGGTGGGCGTGCAGCCCTTCGGCGGCGAAGGCCTGTCCGGCACCGGCCCCAAGGCGGGCGGCCCGCTGTACCTGCACCGCCTGTTGTCAGTCTGCCCGCAGGACGCCGTGGCCCGCGTGGTGCGCGCATCCGACACCCTCGGCGGCGCCGACGAGACCGGCCCGGTGCGCCGCACGCTGACCGAGGCACTGGGTACGCTCAAGGAATGGGCGCAGCGCGAGAGCGCGGCGCTGCCCGGGCTGGCGGCGGCGTGCGAGCGCTTTGCCGCGGCCTCGGCGGCCGGCCTGTCGGTCACGCTGCCCGGTCCCACCGGCGAGCGCAACACCTACACGCTGCTGCCGCGCGCCGCCGTGCTGTGCCTGGCCCAGCAGGAGACCGACCTGGCCGTGCAACTGGCGGCGGTACTGGCAGCTGGCAGCCAGGCCGTGTGGGTTGAAAGCCCCATGGCCCGGGCCCTGTTTGCGCGCCTGCCCAAGGCAGTACAATCGCGCGTCAGCCTGGTGGCCGACTGGTCGGCCAGCGATACCAGCTTCGACGCGGTTCTTCACCATGGCGACTCGGACCAGCTGCGCGCTGTGTGCGAACAGCTGGCCACGCGCCCCGGCCCGATCATTTCGGTGCAAGGCCTGGCACATGGTGAACCGAATATCGCCATCGAGCGTTTGTTGATCGAGCGTTCGCTGTCCGTCAATACGGCGGCAGCGGGCGGCAATGCGAGTTTGATGACGATCGGCTAACCGCCGGGCGTCGATCGAAGCGACGCGAGGCAGCGGTGATCCCGCAAACCTCGCGTATTTGAAAATCGGGGAGCGTTTCGCGCCACACCCGGACGCGTCCAAAAACGCAGCAAAGGCTATAGAGAATAGCTACCAAGGAGAACAGATGAACTCGACTTTCCACAAGACGGCCCTCACCGTTGCCCTGACCGTCGCTGGCCTGTGCGCCACCTCGGCCGCCTTCGCCCAGGCGCAGGAAATCAAGCTGGGCTTTGCCGCGCCGATGACCGGCGGCCAGGCGCAATACGGCAAGGACATGCAGAACGGCGTTGTCCTCGCCATCGAGGAAATGAACGCGACCAAGCCCAAGATTGGCGGCAAGGACGTCAAGTTCGTACTGCTCTCTGAAGACGACGCGGCCGACCCCAAGACCGGCTCGGTGGTCGCGCAAAAGCTGGTCGACAACGGCATCCAGGGCATGCTGGGCCACTTCAACTCGGGCACCAGCATCCCCGCGTCGATGGTCTACAACCGCGCGGGCATTCCCCAGATCGCCATGGCAACGGCACCTGAGTACACCCGCCAGGGCTTCAAGACCACCTTCCGCATGATGACTTCCGACACCCAGCAGGGCTCGGTGATCGGTGCCTTCGTGGTGAAGAAGCTGGGCGCCAAGAACATCGCCATCGTCGACGACCGCACGGCCTACGGCCAAGGCCTGGCCGACGAGTTCGAGAAAGCCGCCAAGGCCGCCGGGGGCAAGATCGTGCGCCGCGAGTTCACCAACGACAAGGCGGTGGACTTCAAGGCTGTGCTGACCAACATCAAGCGCAGCAACCCGGACGTGATCTTCTTTGGCGGCGCAGAGACGCAATCCGCGCCGATGGCCAAGCAGGTCAAGGAACTCGGCATGAAGTCGCCGGTGGTGTCGGGCGAAATGTCGAAGACCGACAACTTCCTCAAGCTGGCCGGTCCTGCCGCCGAGGGCACGGTCGTCTCGCTGGCCGGCCTGCCGCTGGAGCAGATGCCCGGTGGCACCACCTACGAGAAGAAGTACGAGAAGCGCTTCGGCAGCAAGGTGCAGACCTACTCGCCGTACGCCTATGACGGCGCCACCGCCTTGATGACCGCCATGATCAAGGCGGGTTCGGCCGATCCGGCGCGCTACCTGCCGGTGCTGGCGGCCACCAACATGCAAGGCGTGACCACCAAGACCCTGGCCTACGACGCGCGCGGCGACCTGAAGGACGGCGGCATCACCGTCTACAAGGTGGTTGGCGGCAAGTGGACCGTGCTGGAGACGGTTGGCGGCAAGTAAGCCGTTCTGCTGTAGAACGACGATGCCACACGGCGGGCCTGCCCGTCGGGTTAAAGCGTTGGTGGCACTCCTCGAGGGGAATGCAAAACGCCTCAGTCAGCGACTGGGGCGTTTTTTTGTTCGCGGCAAGATCTGTCTTGACCCAGTGGGGCAGGCCAATGCTGACGATACCTGCCCTCAGGCTTCGTTGGCGCCGAGGTTCTGCCCACCCTCCCACGCCGCCGCCGCATCCTCGTAGACGCCGCCATCGCGCCGGCCGGCCGCCAGAACAACGATATCGGGCGGATTTTCATCGTCGCGGACCAGGTAGACCAGCCGGTACCCGACGCCGCGCAGCTTGATCTTGTAGCAATCAATGAGCGGTGGCCGGAGTTCCGCGCCCGGGACCCTCGGCGTTGCCAGGCGCCGCTTCAGTGCACTCTTGAAAAGGGCTTTGACGGAACCATCGAGCTTCGCCCAATCATCGAGTGCCTCCGGGACGAAGCGTAGTTCGTGGGGCATTTACAGGTCGTCAATGTTGACTTTGACCGCGCGGCTCACTGATTTGAGTCGCGTCTGCACCAGGTTCTCAAGCTGGCGCTCGTCGTACAGCTCGGCCATCTTGGCCATGAATTCCGGAGATACCGTGTAGAAGGCGGGCCGGTTATGGTTCAGAACAGCCACAGGCTGGCCATGGGCCTCCTCGACAACCTTGCTGGGATTTTGCTTGAATTCCGAGATGCTGACGGTCAGCAGACTGTGGATGTTTTCCATCACATACTCCAGATAGGTCTAAATTCAGACCTATTTTAGGACCTATTTTGAAATTCTCAAGCCTGTGGCGTGGCGTTGTCGTTTCTGGCATACATGGGGACCCAGCCGATGTCTAGTGCTCCGCTAGCGGCAGGTTTCGCCCCTTGTTCTCACAAGCGGGAGGGGGCCTGCATGGCGCATAATCCCGCACTCGCACATCCACCCCGAAGGAGCAGTCCGTGTCCGTGCAGGAAGTCAGCTACGACCACGCCATCGAGCTAGCCAACGCAGAGCGCTACGATGAAGCGCTGGTCATTCTCGACCAGCTTTCGCAGGCGCAGCCTCAAGTGGTGGATTTCGACTGCCTGCGGGCACGCCTGCATTTTGACCGCGGCGACGCGCAGGCCGCCTTTGCCGTGCTCGATGCGGCGCTGGCCAAGCTGCCCGGGCTGCCGCTGCACCCGGCGCACCGCTGGTCCTCGCGCGGCGTGATCGCGCATCGCTACGGCATGCTGCTGATGGGGATGGAGCGCTTGCAGGAGGCGCTGCCCTGGCTGGAAGAGGCCGCGCTGCGCAACGGCTTGTCTTCCGGCGAGTGGAGCGCCCGCCTGCATGCGGGGCTGGTGCATTACCGGCTGGGCAATTTCGCCGCGGCCGGCGCTTACTGGTATGACCTGCTTTATCGCGCGCCGGATCTTGGCGCCGAAGACATCCTGGGCCAGGCGCTGGCCCACGTGAATGCCGCCGGCGACAAGGCTGAGCCGATGCTGCGCCTATGCCTGGCGCGGATCGGCCTGGACAACCCCGACCTGCTGGAGCTCGACGAGGCTGCGGGCGATGCCCTGGCCGCCGAGCAGGCCGCCATCGTGCTGGCCAGCCAGCCGGACCACCCGCACGCCCGCCGCATCCGCGCGCCGCTGCGCTACCGCGCGGGCGAGCTCGATGGTGCCTGGGACGATTTCGCCACCTACCAGCGCAAGGCGCCGGACCCCAAGGCGCAGGTGCGCGAGCTCGAATGGCGCCACCAGTCCGGCGAGGCCGAGCCTTGGCTGCGCTTTGCCTTTGTCGAGGGCGCGACGGATGCGACCGGTTACTACAACGCGGGCGTGGCGCTGGCTGAGTTCATGGACGCGGTGCCGGCCGCCGAGGCGGCGCTGATGCCGCACCTGATCAAGGCCTATCGCCTGGGCCTGGCGCGCTTCGAAGCCTACTTCGCCACCGGCGAGGGCGGCTACGACGACGCCGATCCCCATATCTACTCGTTGCTGTGCCACAACCTGGCGACCCGGCTGGAAGGCGACGGCAACCGCGCGGAGCGCATCGCGCTGCACGAGAAGGGCATCGCGGTCAGCGAATTCATCGAGCACTGGATCGACCTGCTCGAATGCCTGGAGGCAGCCGGCCAGCACGGCAAAGCCGTGGAAGTCGCGGGCGACGTGCTCAACCGCTATCCGCTGGAGCGCGATCCCGCCAACGTGGGCTGGATCTTCAGCCGGTTGGTGAGCACCTGGAAGGCCATCGGTGGCACGGAAGTGACGTCGGCGGCCCGTGACGCGCTGGCGCACATGGATGCGCGCGCCGACGCCTTGCCGGTGGAGGAACGCAGCCAGACCGCGCACGCGCTGGCGCACGCCCGCGCGCACTTCGCGGGGCTGCTGCGCAATGCCATGGACAGCATGGACCAGCACGACCGCACCGACGCGCAGGCCGAGATCGAGGCCCTGCAGCGCCGCGCGCTGCTGATCGAGGACGCGTGGCTGTGCAACCAGTTCGGCATGATCTGGCGCGGCCTGGGCGCGCCGGAGCGCGCGTTGCCGCTGTTCGAGCAAGCCATCGCGCTGACCTCGGACGATGCTGCGGACCAGGCTTTCCCGCGCCTGCAGCGCGCGCTGATCCGCAACGGCGAGAAGCAATACGCGCAAGCGCTGACGGACTTCGAGGCGGCATTTGCCGCGCGCAACGGCTGGGACGGCGAGGCCTACCTCGGCGCCGTCGAGGCCGCGCTGGGCCTGGAGCAGCGCGAGACCGCGCTGGGCTACTTCGACAAGGCGCGCGCGAGCGGCGCCGCGCAGGGCAAGACGCGCTCACTCTATGCCCGCATGGAAACCGGCCTGCGGGCGACGCGTCCGGGATGGAAGTTCTGGGGCGTGTAGCCGGCGGGGCGGGCCGCATCCTCGGCCCAGCCACGATAAAAAAACGCCATCCCTGTAAGATGGCGTTTTTTTACGTGTGAACGCGTCATGTTGACAGCAAATTCCGTGCCTCTGTCGGACAAACTCCGACATGGAATGTCATGTGGCTCCGTTACCATATAGCCCATGAATGGACTGAGCCAATTGTTTCCAAGCCTGCCCCTGGCACCGGGCGGGCTTTTCTGGGTCGGGCTGGCGCTGGTGGGCGCCGGCCTGGCGGGCGAGGTATGCCGCATATACCTGCGGCTGCCCCGCATCGTCGGTTACGCGGCCACGGGCCTCGCGGCTGGCATGCTCGGCCGCGGCATCGTGGACGAGGACATGATCGCGCAGACCCGCATCCTGATCGACATGGCGCTGGCGCTCGCCCTGTTCGAGCTCGGGCACCGGCTCTCGCTCACCTGGCTGCGGGCCAATCGCTGGCTGCTCTTCACCAGCGCCTTTGAAAGCCTGCTGACCTGGGGCCTGGTTGCCGCCGTGCTGCAATGGATCGGCGTGAGCCCGGCGGTTGCCATCCTGGCCGGCGGCATTGCCGTGAGCACCTCGCCCACCATCGTGCTGCAGCTCAAGAACGAGCTGCGCGCCGAAGGGCAGGTGACCGAGCGGCTGCTCGCCATGGCCGCGCTGAACAGCATCTACGCGGCCGCCATCGTCCAGGTCGCCACCGGCTGGCTGCATTCCGAATACGGCAACCTGGGTGCGGCGCTGCTGCATCCGCTCTACCTGCTGGTGGGTTCCTGCCTGCTGGCCTGGGGTGTTGGCAAGCTCGGCCACGCGATCTATGCGCGCATGGAAACGGACGATCACTACAGCTTCCTGGTGCTGGTGGGGCTGGTGCTGTTCACGCTGGCGCTCACGCGCTTGCTCAAGCTGTCGATGCCGCTTACGCTGTTGCTCGCCGGTGTGGTGTTCAAGCACCAGGACAGCCAGCCGCGCGTATGGCCGGCGCACTTCGGCAGTGCGGGCAGCTTGCTGATCATCGTGATGGTGGTCTCGCTCGGCCTGCCGCTGACGGCGCACGACTGGGCCATCGGCGGCGGCGCTGCCTGTGTGCTGGTACTGCTGCGTCATATTGCCAAGCTGGTGGGTGTTGTCTCGCTGGGTTCGTTCTCGGGCCTGAGCATGAAGCAGTGCGTGGCCCTCGGGCTTGCGCTGGCACCCATGTCGGGCCTCGCGTACTTGCTGATGAGCGATATCGCGCTGCTGTATCCCGCCACGGGTGAGCCACTGGCAGCCATCATCCTGTGCACGCTGGCGGTCGAGCAGTTGCTTGGGCCTACGCTGGCGGGTTGGGCACTTCGCTATGCGGGCGAGGTCAGAAGCAATGGAGGAGGGCGCTGATGTCACTCGAACCGTTCAAGCATTCCGAGGCGCTGACGTTTGGCGTGGAACTGGAACTGCAGCTCGTCAACCGGCATGACTACGACCTGGCGCCGTTCGCGCCGGATTTGCTGCGTGCGCTGAAAGGCGCGCAACACGCCGGCGATATCAAGCCCGAGATCAGCCCCTCGATGATCGAGATCAGCACCGGCATCTGCAAAAGTCATGCACAGGCGCTGGACGAGCTGGGCACCATGCGCGACCTGATGGTCGACGCCTCGCGCTCGCTCAACCTCGGCATCTGCGGCGGTGGCACGCACCCGTTCCAGCAATGGGCCGACCGCACCATCTCCGATTCGCCGCGCTACCAGTACATTTCCGAGCTCTATGGCTATTTGGCCAAGCAGTTCACGGTGTTCGGCCAGCACGTGCACATCGGCTGCCCGAGCGCCGACGAATCGCTGTTCCTGCTCCACGCCATCGGCCGCTACGTACCGCATTTCATCGCGCTGGCCGCCTCCTCTCCCTATGTGCAAGGGGTGGACACCGGCTTCGCCTCGGCACGGCTGAATTCCGTCGCCGCCTTCCCCATGAGCGGGCGCGCGCCGCATCTGCTCACCTGGGACGCCTTCACCGCGTATTTCAACAAGATGCGCAACACGGGCGTGATCGAGAGCATGAAGGACTTCTACTGGGATATCCGTCCCAAGCCGGAGTTCGGCACCATCGAAGTCCGCGTGATGGACACGCCGCTGACCGTCGGGCGCGCCTGCGATATCGCCGCTTACATCCAGGCGCTCGCGCGCTACCTGCTGCTGTCGCGCCCCTTCATGCCGCAGGAAGACGATTACCTGGTCTACACCTTCAATCGCTTCCAGGCTTGCCGTTTCGGGCTGGAAGGCGAGTACGTGCACCCCAACGAGTTGACCCGGATGCCGATCGCCGACCACATCATCTCGATCTGCGACGCACTGGTGCCGCATGCCGAAGCGCTGGGCTCGCTTGATGCGCTGGCCAACATCCGTGCGCTGGCGCAAAGCCGCAACGGCGACGCGGAGCGCGTGCGCCAGATCGAAAGCACCACGCGCAGCCTGCGCGAAACGGTGCGGCAGACCTGCGACAGCTGGGCTGGCTGACTACGCCTGCGCGCCCACGTACACCGGCTCGCAGCGCAGCTCCGACTTCACCGAGTTGGCAATGAAGCAGGCCTCGTGTGCCGTGTGATGCAGGTGCGCCAATTCCTCCCGGGTCGGCTGGCGCTCGCCGCAGAAGGTGACCTCCGGCCTGAGCGTGACCACCGTCATGGCCATCCGGCCTTCCGCGTTCTTCGCCATGGTGCCGACAGCGGCATCGAAGTAGCGGTCCACGCAGAACTTGTGCTTGGCGGCGATGGAAAGGAACCACAGCATGTGGCAACTGGAGAGCGATGCAACGAAGGCTTCTTCGGGATCCACGGCTGCGGCGTCCGACATGGGCAGGGGCACGACATGGGGCGATGAGGATCCGGGTACTTCCACGCCGCCGTCGAAGCGCAGCATGTGCTTGCGGCTATAGCGATTGCCGAGGAAATCCTGCTCGCCACGTTGCCAGAGGATCTCTGCGGTGTAGTGGGCCATGTCTTCTCTCTCTCTCTCTCTTCATTAAATTGCCTGCGAAGGCTGGATACCGGATACCGGGGTGACCAGTTACCGATTGCCTGTCGCTTCTCGCACGCGTGCGTCACGCCCCGTGCGGCACGCTTTCTCCATCCCGCAGCCCGAGCCGCTGGTTGGCGGGGACCGCCACATCGATCAGCTTCGGCTTGGGCAGGTTCAGCTGCCCCATCATCTCGATGAACTGGGTACGCGTGCGCCCGGCCACGCGGCTGTTGTTGACGCGTTCGAAGCCGATGGTGGATGCGGTGCGGCCCTTGTAGTCGTGGGCGGGGTAGACCACGGTGTCGTCGGGCAGGGCGAAGAGTTTCTGCGTGAGGCTGTCGTACAGCGTGCCGGCGTCGCCGGACTGGAAGTCGGTGCGGCCGCAACCGTCGATCAGCAGCGCGTCGCCGGTGAAGACGCGGCGCACCGGGCCGGCGGGCGTGGGCTCTTCCCACAGGTAGCTCATGCTGCCGGCGGTGTGCCCCGGCGTATGGATGGCGCGCAGCGTCTGCGTGCCGAACTGCAGCGTGTCTGCGTCGATCAGCTGCTTTTGCGCGGGTTGGATGTCGCAGCCCGAGGGGGCTGCGGTACGTGCGCCGGTTTGCAGTGCAACATGGCCGGCCGAGGTGATGTGGTCCGCATGGGCATGGGTCTCGACCACCCACGCCAGCGTGGCGCCGCAGGCCTGCAGCAGCGCCATGTCGCGTTCCAGCTGGTGGTCCACCGGATCGATCAGCAGCGCCTGGCGCGTGGCGGCATCGATCAGCAAATAGGTGTAGGTGGACGAGGTTTCGTCAAACAGCTGATGGAAGGTCTGCATGGCCATGCCCGCTTGTGGGGAAACGCTACATGATAGCGCCGCCAGCGGGCGCTATCAGCCGATCGTCAGCACTTCGCTGATCTGCATCACGGGAACCGCATCGGTGTAGTTGGGGATATCGAGCTGCAGCTCGTTGCCGGCTGCCTTGGCGGCGGCCACGAAGTCAGGCACGGACTCGAACAGGAAATGGCACATCACCGTGAAGGCCGGATCGGAACCCGGCGCGCCAGCGCCCAGACCGCGTTCCACCGCCACGCCGCGATAGCCTGGGTGCGCGCCAAACAGCGCGACGGCGCGCGGCATGTGGCGCTGCAGGTAGTAATCCATGTCGAACTTGCCGCCCTTGCTGTGTGGATAGAGAAAGCTGATCTTGACCATGCCGGACTCCAGTTGGATCGGATTGGATTGGGATGAATGCCCGGCAAGCGTAGCAGAAAGCGCGCATTCGCTTGCGCTGGCGGGCCGGCCTCAGCACTCCACGATATTCACCGCCAAGCCGCCACGCGCCGTTTCCTTGTACTTGGTCTTCATGTCGGCGCCGGTCTCGCGCATGGTCTTGATCACGGAGTCGAGCGACACATAGTGCATGCCGTCGCCGCGCAATGCCATGCGCGCGGCGTTCACGGCCTTCACCGAGGCCATGGCGTTGCGCTCGATGCAGGGAATCTGCACCAGCCCGCCGACCGGGTCGCAGGTCAGCCCGAGGTTGTGCTCCATGCCGATCTCGGCCGCGTTCTCCACCTGCTCCGGCGTGCCGCCCATCACGGCGGCCAGGGCGCCGGCGGCCATCGAGCAGGCCACGCCGACCTCGCCCTGGCAGCCGACTTCGGCGCCGGAGATCGAGGCATTGAGCTTGTAGAGCATGCCGATGGCGCCGGCTGTCAGCAGGAAGTCGATCACGCCCTGCGGGTTGGCGCCGGGCACGAAGCGGTCGTAGTAATGCAGCACGGCCGGGATGATGCCGGCGGCGCCGTTGGTGGGCGCGGTGACCACGCGGCCGCCGGCCGCGTTTTCCTCGTTGACGGCGATCGCATACAGGTTGACCCAGTCGATCACCGAAAGCGGATCGGCCAGCGCGCGCTCGGCGTGCTCGGTGAGGTTGCGGAACAGGTCGTGGGCGCGGCGCTTGACCTTGAACGGCCCGGGCAGCTCGCCGTCGGTGCGGCAGCCGCGTGCCACGCAGGCTTGCATCACGGCCCAGATCTGCAGCAGGCCGGCGTTGACCTCGGCCTCGCTGCGCCACACGCATTCGTTTTCCATCATCAGCCGCGCAATGCTCTTCTTGCTGGCGGCTGCCATCTCCAGCATCGCGCGCCCGCTGCGAAACGGATGCGGCAACTGCTGGTCAGCCTCCAGGATATGCGTATTGGCCGCACCGGCGGTGATGATGAAGCCGCCGCCCACCGACAGGTAGCGCCCTTCGCGGATGCGCTCGCCACCAGCGTTGAAGGCGTGGAATTTCATGCCGTTGGGATGCTCGGCCATGGCCTCGCGGCGGTAGAAGACGATGTGCTCCTTCTCCACGAAGGGCACGGGATGCGTGCCCAGCAGAGAGAGCGTGCGGCTGGCGCGCAGCGCGGCCAGTCGCAAGTCGATGGTGTCGGGGTCGATGGTGTCGGGCGCTTCGCCCAGCAAGCCGAGGATCACGCCCTTGTCGGTGCCGTGGCCGCGGCCGGTGGCGCCGAGCGAGCCATACAGCTCCACGCGCACGCTGGCCACCTGCGGCAACAGGCCGTCGCGCGCCAGGCCCTGGGCGAACATCAGCGCGGCGCGCATCGGACCAACGGTGTGCGAGCTTGATGGGCCGATGCCCACCTTGAACAGGTCGAAGACGCTGACAGCCACGGTAGGCTCCTGGGGTTGGCTCGCGCCGGGATCAGACCGGCGCGTCCGTGTCCTGATTGATGGGGGCGCGCCACAGCGAACCCGCCGCATTGGGCGGCGCGGGTGGCGCGTCTTTCTTTACCAGCACGCTGATGGTGCCGTCGTTCTCGAGGATCGCGAAATGCACATCGGCAACGCGCTCGCACCCCGCATGGCGCAGTGCCTTGCGCAGGTCGTCGCGGGTCACGAAAGCGCGCTTCATCACGTCACCGAAGACCATGCCGTCGTGGATCAATACCTGCGGGCGCCCCTCGACGACGTTCTCGAAGCGCCGGCTGCGCCAGCTCAGCCATGCCAGTACAAGGTTGGCGCCGACCAGCGTCACCGCCAGGATCAACCCGGCCGTGACGGAGTTGTCCCCGGCGTTCATGGAGTTCTGCACGGCGTTGGACAGCACCAGCAGCAGCACCAGGTCGAGCGAGGTGAGCTGCCCGATCTGGCGCTTGCCGGACAGCCGCAGCAGCACCAGCAGGCTGCCGTAGACGATCAGTCCGCGCAGGACGAATTCCCACCATGGGGCGCTGAGATTCCACATGCGTGCTCCGTATTCCGGGCACGGCCGGGTGGCCGCGCATCCACACAGAGCATAGCGCGAGGGCGATGCGCCGGGGCCGCCGCAACGCGCGGTGGCCCCGGCCTCATGCCAGCTTACTCTTGTGCGTACTCGCTCATCGGCACGCAGGCGCAGAACAGGTTGCGGTCGCCGTACACGTTGTCCGCACGGCCAACGGGCGGCCAGTACTTCTGCGTGCGCAGCGCGGCCACCGGGTAGGCGGCTTCCTGGCGCGTGTACTTGTGTTCCCACACGTCGGCGGTGATCACCGCGGCGGTGTGCGGCGCATTCTTCAGCGGGTTGTCCTCGCGGTCGAAGGTGCCGTCTTCCACGCGGGCGATCTCGGCGCGGATGGCGATCATCGCGTCGATAAAGCGGTCCAGCTCGTGCAGGGCCTCGCTCTCGGTCGGCTCGATCATCAGCGTGCCCGGTACCGGGAAGCTCATGGTGGGGGCGTGGAAGCCGTAGTCCATCAGGCGCTTGGCCACGTCCTCGTTGGAGATGCCGGTGGTCTTTTGCAGCGCGCGCACGTCCAGGATGCACTCGTGCGCCACCAGGCCGTGCTGGCCGGTGTAGAGCACGGGGAAGTGCGGCGACAGGCGGCGCGCCACGTAGTTGGCGGCCAGGATGGCGTTCTCGGTGGCGGCGGTCAGGCCGGCCGAGCCCATCATGGCGATGTACATCCACGAGATCGGCAGGATGCTGGCCGAGCCGAACGGCGCGGCGGACACGCCGCCGATGCCATGGTCGTCGCGGCGATAGCCCACGCTGTCCTGGTTGGGCAGGAAGTCAGCCAGATGCGCGCCGACCGCCACCGGGCCAACGCCCGGGCCGCCACCGCCGTGGGGGATGCAGAAGGTCTTGTGCAGGTTCAGGTGGGACACGTCGCCACCGAACTGGCCCGGCGCGGCGGTGCCGACCATGGCGTTCATGTTGGCGCCGTCCACGTAGACCTGGCCACCATGCTTGTGCACGATGTCGCAGATCTGCTGCACGCCCTGCTCGAATACGCCGTGCGTGGACGGGTAGGTGATCATGATCGCGGCGAGGTTCTTGCTGTGCTGCTCGGCCTTCTTCGCCAGGTCTTCCAGGTCGACGTTGCCGTTCTCGTCACAGGCCACCACCACCACCTTCATGCCGGCCATCTGTGCCGACGCCGGGTTGGTGCCGTGCGCGGAGGAGGGGATCAGGCAGATGTCGCGGTGGCTTTCGCCACGGCTGGCGTGGTACGCATGGATGATCAGCAGGCCGGCGTATTCGCCTTGCGAGCCGGCATTGGGCTGCAGGCTCACCGCGGCGTAGCCGGTGGCGGCGCACAGCATGGCTTCGAGCTGGTCGATCATCTCGCGGTAGCCGACCGTCTGGTCCAGCGGCGCGAACGGGTGGATCTTGCTGAATTCGGGCCACGTCACCGGGATCATTTCGCTGGTGGCGTTGAGCTTCATGGTGCACGAGCCCAGCGGGATCATGGTGCGGTCCAGCGCCAGGTCCTTGTCGGCCAGCATGCGCAGGTAGCGCAGCATTTCGTGCTCGGCGTGGTGCGTGTTGAACACCGGGTGCGTCAGGTAGGCGCTCTGGCGCGCCAGGCCGGCCGGGAACGCGTCTTGCGCGGCGGCTTCGAGTGCATCGAAGCTGGGCACCGGCTTGCCGTGGGCGAAGATTTCCAGCAGGGCGACGACGTCCTCGCGCGAGGTGGTCTCGTCCAGCGAGATGCCGATGCGGGTGGCGCCGGCGTGGCGCAGGTTGATGCCGCGCGCGGTGGCCGAGGCGTGGAGGGCCTCGGTGTTGAAGCCGGTTTCCAGCGTCAGCGTATCGAAGAAGGTGGCGTTGGTGCGCGCGTAGCCCAGTTGTTCCAGGCCGCCGGCCAGCGTGGCCGTCAGGCGGTGCACGCGCTGGGCGATGCGCTTGAGGCCTTGCGGGCCGTGGTACACGGCGTACATCGAGGCCATCACAGCCAGCAACACCTGTGCCGTGCAGATGTTCGACGTCGCTTTCTCGCGGCGGATATGCTGCTCGCGCGTTTGCAGGGCCAGGCGGTATGCCTTGTTGCCTTGCGCGTCGATGGTCACGCCCACCAGGCGGCCGGGCATGGAGCGCTTGAAGGCATCCTTGACCGCCATGTAACCGGCGTGCGGGCCGCCGAAGCCGAGCGGCACGCCAAAGCGTTGCGAGTTGCCCACTGCCACGTCGGCGCCCCACTCGCCGGGCGCGGCGATCAGGGTCAGCGCCAGCAGGTCGGCGGCAGCCACCACCAGGCCACCAGCGGCGTGCACCGCGTCGGCGATGGCGCGGTAGTCGGCCACATCGCCGTTCACGCCGGGGTACTGCAGCAGCACGCCGAAGGCATGGGCACCGGCCGCTTCGGCAGCGGGGCCGACCTTGACTTCGATGCCCAGCGGCAGCGCGCGGGTGCGTACCACTTCCAGCGTTTGCGGCAGCACGTCATCCGCGACATAGAAGGTGGTGGAGGCGTGTTTGTTGACGCGCTGCAGCAGCGTCATGGCTTCGGCAGCCGCCGTGCCTTCATCCAGCATCGACGCATTGGCGATGTCCAGGCCGGTCAGGTCGGTCACCATCTGCTGGAAGTTCAGCATGGCTTCCAGGCGGCCCTGGGAGATCTCGGGCTGGTAGGGCGTGTAGGCGGTGTACCAGGCCGGGTTCTCGAAGATATTGCGCAGCACCACGCCCGGGGTCAGCGTGTTGTAGTAGCCCTGGCCGATAAAGCTCTTGAGCACGCGGTTCTTGCTGGCCAGCCCACGCAGCTTGGCCAGCGCGGCTTCTTCGGTCAGCGGTGCGGTGAACTCGCCCAGCGGCATGCCGTCGCGGCGGCGGATGGCGGCGGGGATGACGGCGTCAATCAGCGCGGCGCGGTTGTCATAGCCCAGCACCTTGAGCATGTGCTGTTGTTCGGCGGCGTCGGGGCCGATATGGCGGGAGGCGAAGGCGTCGCGCGCCTCCAGTTCGGCCAGCGTGGGCCGGGCAACTTGGGCGGCAGTCATGGGCAGGGGGGCGTTCATGGCAAGAATCTCGTGAGAGCGGTGCGGCGGGTGGTCGGCCCGGTCCGCGTCGCGGCAGTCTTTATCCGTCATTCCCGTGGCGCGGGAATGACGATCTGGCATCAGGCGCCGACGTTGGCCTTATAGGCGTCGGCCGACATCAGGCCGTTCACGTCGTCGCTGTTGGCCGGCTTGAGCTTGAACAGCCAGGCGTCGAAGGCGTCGGCATTGACGCTTTCCGGAGAGGCGGCGGCGGCGTCGTTGATGGCGATCACTTCGCCTGCCACCGGAGCGTAGATGTCGGATGCGGCCTTGACCGATTCCACCACGGCCAGCGCGTCGCCGGCGCCGACCGACTTGCCCACTTCCGGCAGTTCCAGGAAGACGATGTCGCCCAGCGCATCCTGCGCGTGGTCGGTGATGCCGATGGTCAGCGTGCCGTCGGCTTCGACGCGCACCCACTCATGGGACTCGGTGTATTTCAGGTCGGCGGGGAAATTCATGGGATTGCTCCAGATTCAATTTGTTATTCAGCGCCCGCCGGGGGGTGTCGATGTTCGACGGGGTAACCGCCGGCGGGCGCGCTGTGACCGGTGCGAGCGTTCAGCTCACGAGTGCCTTGCCATTGCGCACAAACGGCAGTTTAACCACAGTCGCGGCGAGTTTGCGGTCGCGGATCTCGACCTGCACCTCGGCGCCGAGCGCAACGTCGAGCGGCACGCGGGCAAAAGCGATGGATTGGGACAGCGATGGGCTGAAGGTGCCACTGGTGATTTCACCTTCGCCAGCAGGGGTGATGACCTTCTGGTGGGCGCGCAGCACGCCGCCCGCTTTTCCGTTGGCCGGGCGCAGGATCAGCCCGACGAATTGCTGGGTCTTGCCGCCGGCGACCAGGGCCGCCTTGCCGGTGAAGTCGCGTTCGCTTTGCAGGTCCACGGTCCAGGCCAGGCCGGCGTTGAGCGGCGAGGTGTGGATATCCATGTCCTGGCCGTACAGGTTCATGCCGGCCTCCAGGCGCAGCGTGTCGCGTGCGCCCAGGCCAGCCGGGCGCACGCCCTCGGCGATCAGCTTTTCCCACAGGCCGGCCACGTTCTCGGCTGGCACCACCAGCTCGAACCCGTCTTCGCCGGTATAGCCGGTGCGTGCCACCATGACTTCGCCAAGGGCGGGGTCCTGCACCACGACGGCGTTGAACGGCTTCAGGGCTTCGCTGGGCTGGGTCGCGGGGAAAGCGCTCCACACCTTGGCGCGGGCGTTGGGACCTTGCACGGCAACGATGGCCAGCGGGGCCACGCCGCCGGGCGCATTGTCGCCGCGGCGCGGCGTGATTTTCACGCCGCTATTGGTGGCGGCATTGCATGCGGAAATCCACTCGATGTCATGGTTCGCGGTGCCGGCGTTGACCACCAGGCGGAAGTAGTCCTCGGCGAAGAAATAGACGATCAGGTCGTCGATGACGCCACCCTTCTCATCCAGCATGCAGGAGTACAGCGCCTTGCCCGGCGTTTGCAGCTTGTCGACGTTGTTGGCCAGAAGGCCGCGCAGGAAGGGGCGCACATTGGCGCCCTTGAGGTCGACCACGCACATGTGGGAGACGTCGAACATGCCGGCATCGCTGCGCACAGCATGGTGTTCCTCGATCTGGGAGCCGTAGTTGACTGGCATGTCCCAGCCGCCGAAGTCGACCATGCGGGCGCCGAGGGCGCGGTGGATAGCGTTGAGGGGCGTGGCCTGGAGCGTCATGGAATCCTCGGGGGAAGGCAAATCTCGGTTCGAAAACGAAAAAGGGCCATCCGCCGCAGGATTCGGCGCGCCATAGCGCTGCCAGATCCGCTGCGGCGGATGACCCCTCTGTCCTCGATACCTGAGAGATTACAAGGCGGGATCCCAATTGCTGGAAACCCAAACCTTGCGCGCCCCTTCGGTGGGCACGCTCACCAAGGCTGTCGACGGAATCGATCAGTGGCGGGTGCCGCTCTCCAGAGTACGGCGTGCATCGTGTGCATGTTGCAAGCCGATCCAACCAGTCCATGGTGCCTGAGAGTTTTCGGGTGATACCCCTTCGGCGGCGCAAGATCTGCGCGCTCTCCCGGTCGGATGGCGCGACTCTACAGCCAGCCTCGGGGGCTTGTCAACGCGCTCGCGCGCCAGCCCGGGCGCAGCCGCGGGCCGGCTGGCCGGCGTGTTAACATCTGCGGCTCCGATGGCTTTTGCTGTGCCGCAGGCTTCACCCGCGGCCTTGGCCGCGCCAATGCATGTGCTGCCTTTGCCATGCGTAAAAGCCCGCGCCCGCCTTGCCGGCCATCCCGCCACCCAGCACCACCACCAGCCCTCGCATGACCCACGGACTCAACCCTGCCCAATCCGAAGCCGTTCGCTACCTCGACGGCCCCTGCCTGGTGCTCGCCGGCGCCGGCTCGGGCAAGACCCGGGTGATCACGCAGAAAATCGCGCACCTGATCGAGGACAAGGGCTTCCAGCCCAAGCACATCGCCGCGGTGACCTTCACCAACAAGGCCGCCAAGGAGATGCAGGAGCGGATCGCCAAGCTGATGGAAGGCAAGACCACGCGCGAGGGCAAGCGCATCCCCATCAAGCAGATCACGGTGAGCACCTTCCACTCGCTGGGCGTGCAGATCCTGCGCGGCGAGGCCGAGCACGTGGGCCTGAAGCCGCGCTTTTCCATCATGGACTCGGACGATTGCTTCGGCATGGTGCAGGAGCAGCTCGCCTCCACCGACAAGAAGCTGATCCGCAGCGTGCAGAGCACCATCTCGCTGTGGAAGAACGGCATGGTCGATCCCGAGACCGCCATCGCCCAGGCCGACAACCCCGACGATCACCAGGCGGCGCTGATCTACCGCAACTACGTGGCTACGCTGCATGCCTACCAGGCGGTGGACTTCGATGACCTGATCCGCCTGCCGGCCGAGCTGTTCGCGCGCAACGAAGAGGTGCGCCTGCGCTGGCAGAACCGGCTGCGCTACTTCCTGGTGGACGAGTACCAGGACACCAACGCCTGCCAGTACCAGCTGCTCAAGCAGCTCGCTGGCGGCTCGCACCTGCGCGCGCCGGCCTTCACCGCGGTGGGCGACGACGACCAGGCCATCTACGGCTGGCGCGGCGCCACGCTGGACAACCTCAAGCTGCTGCAGACCGATTTCCCCGACCTGAAGGTGGTCAAGCTGGAGCAGAACTACCGCTCCACCGTGCGCATCCTGGAGGCCGCCAACGCGGTCATCTCCAACAATCCCAAGCTGTTCGACAAGAAGCTGTGGAGCGAGCACGGCATGGGCGACCCCATTGCCGTCAACCCGATGAACGATGAGGAGCACGAGGCGGAGTCGGTCGTATTCCGCCTGTCGGCCCACAAGTTCGAGCGCCGCGCGCAGTTCCGCGACTACGCCATCCTGTATCGCGGCAACCACCAGGCGCGGCTGTTCGAGCAGATCCTGCGCCGCGAGCGCATTCCTTATGTGCTCTCGGGCGGGCAGAGCTTCTTTGACAAGGCCGAGATCAAGGACATCTGCGCCTACCTGCGCCTGATCGCCAACCCGGACGACGATCCCGCCTTCATCCGCGCCATCACCACGCCCAAGCGCGGCGTGGGCAACACCACGCTGGAAGTGCTTGGCACCTTCGCTGGCCAGGCCAAGGTGTCGTTGTTCGAGGCGGCCATGATGGGCGGCATCGAAGGCAAGCTCCAGCCGCGCCAGCTGGAGCCGCTGCGGGTGTTCTGCGAGGCCATGGTGCGCCTTGCCGGGCGCGCGGCCAGCGATCCCGCCACCCAGGTGCTCGACGACATGATGGAAGGCATCCACTACGAGGCCTACCTGTACGACACCTTCGACGAGCGCCAGGCCCAGTCGCGCTGGACCAACACGCTGGAATTCCTCGACTGGCTCAAGCGCAAAGGCACCAAGCCCGAGGCCACGGGCGAGGGCGAGGGCGAGGGCGAGGAGGCTACCGGCTTCGACACCGCCGATGGCTTTGGCGACGAGGGCAAGAACCTGCTGGAGCTGACCCAGACGGTGGCGCTGATGAGCATGCTCGAAGGCCGCGAGGAAGATCCCGACGCGGTGCGCCTGTCGACGCTGCACGCCTCCAAGGGGCTGGAGTACCCGCACGTGTTCCTGGTCGGGGTGGAAGAGGGCATCCTGCCCCACTGCCGCGAAGACGAAGACATGAGCGATGAGAAGATCGAGGAAGAGCGCCGCCTGATGTATGTAGGCATCACGCGTGCGCAGCGCAGCCTGCACCTGAGCTGGTGCAAGAAGCGCAAGCGCGCCCGCGATACCTACTCTTGCGAGCCGTCGCGCTTTATCGGCGAGATGAAGCTCGAAGAGGCCCCCGCGATCAAGGACGAAACGCCCGCCATGAGCCCCAAGGACCGCTTGGCCGGGCTCAAGGCCTTGCTCGGAACGCCCGGTACGCCAGGCAAGACCTCCGCGTGACCGGCGCCGGCAGGCGTTTCGTGCCCCATCCCGGTGCCAATCGTACAAAGTCGATACATTAGCCTACAAGCGGGACATGACCCTCGCCCGATGTCTGTCTAACATCGCCGGTGCCTGGCCCGACGTATGGACCAGGCGCCGCGCCGTTCCGTCCCTTCGGAGTGGCGTGGCCGGGCAGCACGCCCGACTTCTTCCCTGTTCAGCGCCTCCGCACTTGGGTCCGGGGGCGTTTTTTTTAGGGAATCCGCCAGATCCCGTGGCCGTCAGGCGCGCGCGATGCCCAGGGTGAATTCGCCTTCCAGCGTGCCGGCCGCGTCCCGCAGGCGGCGTACCCGCAGCAGGTTGGGGCGCGTGCCGGCAATGCCGTCCTGTGCGTTTTGCACGGGCGAAGCGCCCCGCGCGCGATACGCGGCATGCTGGAGATGCACCTCGCGGCTGAGCGCATCGTCGAAGAACAGCTGGCTGGTCAGTACCTCGGTCTTGCCGAGATGGATCTTCAAGTGGATATGCACCGCGCGCGGCGCGTACCAGCCCGGGTAGATCGTCAGGAACTGCGCGGCGCCATCGGCGCCGGTGGGTTGCACGCCGCGCAGGAAGCGGGCGGGACTGGCCGGCACGGCGTGCATGCCGCCGCCGTCCGGGCCCTGGCCCGGTCCTTGCCCCGGGCCGGAGCCTTCCGCTGGCGGCGGCGGCATGCTGCCCTGGTCGTAGCCGCTGTAGCTGCCGCCGGCATCGCAATGCCAGATGCTGGCCAGCGCGCCGGCCACGGGCGTGCAGCCGCGGCCGGTGTCCACCACGAGTAGCCTGAGCCGCAGCAACTGGCCCGGCCGGCCATCGCGGATATCGGTGCGCACCAGCGCCTGGTCGATATAGAACGGGCCCTCGGTCAGGGTCGGCGTGAGCAGGCAGGCGGCAGGTTGCGCGGCGGCGTCGCCCGCCAGCCCGATCAACCCGGCACCGAGTGATCCTCCCAGTACACCGCCGAGGAAACGGCGGCGGCCGCCGTTAGCGGCTATCGGGCCTGCGTGGTCGAGGGGCTTACTGGGCATCTGGCGCTCCTTGTTGGTGAAGCCCCGCAGCGCCGGGTACGCCGAATGGGCCATTCGCGCCGAAGGCGCAGGGCATGGGCGCAGGTCCACGGCCGGGCATGGGGCCTGCCATGGCGCCGGGGAAAGGGTGGGGGCCGGGGCCGAATGCGCCCCGCGGCGAACCCGCCAAGCGGCCCTCCGGCATGTCGCGCAGGCGCTTACGCTGGCCGGCATCCAGGCTTTCTTCAAATGCGATCCAGCGATCGCGCGCGGCGCGGCGATCCTTGTCGAGCGCATCGTGCAGGCGGTCTTCCCGCTCCGCGCGGGCGCGCAGCGACGACTCGGGACCCTGCGGCTGGCCGGGGCCGCCGCCTTCGCGGATAAAGCGAGCCTGCAGTTCCAGCGCGTGCGCATGCGCTTCCCGCGCCGCGTCCAGGGCGGCTTGCCATAGGATGGCCTGGGCAGGCGTGAGCACCAGCGCTTCGCGCAGCGATGCGGGTGCCACCGGCCGGCCGTGGCCGGCAACTGCCTGCGGGCTGGTTTGCAGCGCGTGCGCCGGCAGCGTCAAGGCGCAGGCGCCGCACAGCACGGCAAGGGACAACAAGGCGCGGATGCGGGGCAGCAAGGCTTGGGGCTGGGTCACAAGGATTCTCCATGGAGGTCATGCGGGGAGAGGCCCGGGATTGCCGACGTGATGCCGATGGCTTCAAGCATAGCGGGGGCGCCGGGCTGCCGTGGCCTGCCGGTCAGGAACTGGCAGGCACAAAAGCGGCGGGATAACGACATGCCATATTAGAAAGGCCCGCCCGCCGTTGCTTGAGCGCTTGGTCAGCGCGCGGAAGCAATGCCGTACAAAGCGGGCCGCCGGGCGCGCCGCTTTGTATCAAGCCCGGTACAAAGCGGCCACACCCTGCCTATCAGGCCGCCGCGCCGGGCTGGTAGAGTGAATCCCTGGCGGCGGCGGCTTGCCGGGCCGCCTCAATCCGCCCAAATCCGCTGCAATACCGGCATGCCGGCGCACAAACCTGCCGCGAACGACGCGGCGAACCGCTGCAAAGCACGACGAAACCCGATGGACCATTCTCCCGCCTCGCCCCTTCATTTGCTGATCGTCGACGACGATCCGCAGATCCGCGCCATGCTGGCCGAGTACCTATCCACCTTTGGCATCGAAGCGGATGGCGCCGAGGGCGGCGCCGCCATGCGCGCCGCCATGGCCACGCGCGACTACGACCTGGTGGTGCTCGACCTCTCTTTGCGTGGCGAAAACGGCCTGACGCTGTGCCGCGAGATCCGCGAGCGCGGCGACCTGCCGGTGATCATGCTCACCGCGCGCACCGAGCTGGCCGACCGCGTGGTCGGGCTGGAGGTCGGCGCTGACGACTATGTCACCAAGCCCTTCGAGATGCGCGAGCTGGTGGCGCGCATCCACACCGTGCTGCGCCGTGCCCGGGGCGGCGGCGTGAAGCGCCCGGCGGCGGCGGGCGGCCATGAACTGCGCTTCGGCAGCTGGCGCCTGAACACCACGCTGCGCCAGCTGGTCGATGGCGAGGAAACCGTGGTGCCGTTGTCCAATGCGGAATTCCGGCTGCTGCTGGCGTTCATCGAGCATCCGAACCGCGTGCTGGATCGCGAGCTGCTGATCAACCAGGCGCGCGGCCGCGATCTCGACGTCTTCGATCGCAGCATCGACCTGCTGGTTTCGCGCCTGCGCCAGAAGCTGCGCGACGATCCGCGCGACCCGACGCTGATCCGTACCGTCCGAGGCGAGGGCTATGTCTTTACCGGTGCCGTCGAAGCCTGAGCGCGCGGGCTGGGTAGCCCGCCACGACTCCATGTTCATCCGGCTGTTCCTGGTGATGGCCGCGATCATGCTGGCCGTGCACCTGCTCGGCGTCACGGTCATCGAGAGCGTGTTCCCGCGCCCGGGGCATACCGGGTTCAACTTCGTTCCCAGCGACGAGATGCCGCCACCCCCGCCCCCGGGTGAAGAGGGGCGGCGGGGCGAGTTCCCGCCGCCGCCGGATGCCGAGGCGCGCGCGGACAACGGCCAAGGCGGAGCCGGGGCCCCAGTGCCGCCACGCCGCCCGCGCCGCACGCACGGTCTTGGGCCGCCGCGCCTGGGCCAGCTGTTCCAGCTCGCCGCCATTGTCGCCGCGTCCTGGGTGGGCGCGCGATTGCTGGCCAGGCCGGTCCAGCGCCTGGCCAGCAGCGCCGGCCGGCTGGCCCAGGACGTGCATGCCCCGCCGCTGGACGAAGACAGCGGCCCGGCCGAGGCTCGCGCCGCAGCCCAGGCCTTCAACCACATGCAGCAGCGCATCCGCACCCAGCTGGCACAGCAATCGCGCTTCCTGGCAGCCGTGTCCCACGACCTGCGCACCCCGCTCACCCGCATGAGCCTGCGCATCGAAGGCGTCGACGACAACCAGGTCCGCTATCGCCTGCGCCAGGACCTGGCGGAGATGAATGGTCTGATCGATGCCACCCTGTATTACCTGCGCGAGCGCGACGGCGCCGCCGCGCCGCGCCAGCGGGTGGACGTGCATGCCTTGCTGCAGGCCGTGGTGGACGATGCCACGGAAGTCGGCCAGGACGTCACCTTGTCTGGCGACGCCGAGCCGCTGCTGGCCTATCCGGCCGAACTGCGCCGGGCCGTGGTCAACCTGGTCGAGAACGCGCACCGCTACGGCGGCAGCGCGTGCATTGAACTGGCGGACAGCCCCGAGCGGGTGGTGATCGATGTGTGCGACAGCGGCCCCGGCATTCCGCCGGAGGAAATGGCGCGCGTGCTGGAGCCGTTCTACCGGCTCGAATCCTCGCGCAACCGTGCCACCGGCGGGGTCGGCATGGGCCTGTCGATTGCCGCGGATATCGTTGCGCGCCACGGCGGCGAGCTCAGCCTGGCCAACCGGGCGGAGGGCGGCCTGCGGGTGCGCATCGTGTTGCCGCGCGCCTGAGCCGCGGGCGGCCCGGTGCCAGCGCTACCGCTCACCGTGCCGTGCCGCCCCCCATTGCCGCAAGCTGCACATACTGCGAGCCGCGCGAGCCGTGCGTGAAATCCAGCACGAAATCGCCCACGTCGACGCGGGCCTGCAGCGCGCGCCGCAGGTCCGCCGGGGTGGCCCCGCGCGGCGCGGCCAGCGCCGTGCGCACCAGCCAGGCCGCGCCGATATAGCCGGCCAGCGTGGCCGGCGAGGCGGGTTCGTCCAGGAACTGCTTCATCCGGCCCACGTGCTCCTTGACCACGCGCAGGGTCAGGTCCTGCGGCCCGGGGGCGATCTGCGTCAACACGATGCCGCCGGTGTAGCCGGCGCCAAGAATCTCGCGTGCCGCCAGCGAATTGACCGCCGACAAGCCCACCAGGAAGCCGTACCAGCCCCGCGCCGCCAGCGCGCGGCCGAGGTTGCCATAGGCCAGCGTATCGCCCGCCACGATCACCGCGGCCGGGCGCGCGGCGGCGATGCGTTGCGCCACCGCGCCGGCGTCGCTGCCCTTGCCCGCATCCAGCGTGAGTGCCTGCAGTCCCGGCTCCTGCTCGGCCTGGCGCCGCCACGGCGTGCCGCTAGCCAGGCTGCCGGCCGCAAAATCCGGCGCCACGGCCAGCACCAGTTGCTTGAGGCCATAGCTGCGCAACTGCCGGATGGCCGCATCCAGCTCGCTGCGGTAGTCGGCCCGCGTGTACCAGACGTGATCCGCCGCGAGCGACAGGCCTGACAACGGCGCCACGATCTGCACGCCGCGCCGGGCCAGCTCGGGCGAGGCGGCCAGCACCGGCAGCAGGGCATCGCTGGGGCCGAACAGCAATTCAGCCCGCTCCCCGTCAACCAGCGACAGCGCCTGCGCGGTGGCCGCGCGCGGATCGGCGTCGACCTCGCGCACCACATGCACCACGCGCGGCTCCCGCGCGCCGGCGTTGGCCGCATCGAACATCACTTTGGCCCCCGCCAGGTAGTCGCGCGCCAGGTCGGCCTGGGCGCCGCCCCGGTCCACCAGGTGGCCGATCACCAGCGGGCGGCGCGGCGGCGCCTGCGCCAGCAAGGAGGCAGGCGCCAGCATGGCGCTGCCAAGTGCGGCCAGGACCCGGCGGCGCGGCGGTCGTGCGGGGTTGGCGATCAGGGAAGAAGCGTTCATGGGAATCCGCGAGGCCAGGTGCAGAGCAATTGCATGATTGGGGAGAGCGCCGCGCAGCCTATACGGCCCAGGTGACGCTGGCATGACGCCGGCCATGTTCCGGCCGTGGCGCGCGGCATGTCATGGGCCGCGGCTTGACCCCGGTCAACGCAGGCGCGGGCGGCGCGCCCTACGATGGGTCATCGAATCCACGACAAAGGCCGCCCCATGGCTGCGACTGCCCCCGCCCAGTTCCCCAACGCAATGCCCGTCCCCGTTGCCGTCCCGAGCCAATCCCGCACCTGCTCCGGCAAGTGCGGCGCCGCCTGCACCGGCAAGCCGGCGGGACGGGGCGCGGCAGCGCCGGACCGGCATGCCTTGTCGGACTTTCGCGCGTTGGCGGGCCGCATGGATATCAACGGCCCGCGCTACACCTCCTACCCGACGGCGGACCGCTTCCACGGCGGCTTCGGCGCGCAGGACTACCAGCAGGCGCTGGCCGATTGCGCTGCTAGCGCCACCCACGCCGCCAACACGGCCAAAGCCGCCGCACCGCTCTCGCTGTATGTGCACGTGCCGTTCTGCGAGAACATCTGCTACTACTGCGGCTGCAACAAGATCATCACCAAGGACCACCGCCGCAGCGCCCGCTACGTGGACTACCTGGCGCGCGAGATGGCGCTGGTGGCGCAGCAGCTTGGCACGCGGCGCGAGGTGGTGCAGTCGCACTGGGGCGGCGGCACGCCGACCTTCCTCGATCCCGCCGAGATGCGCCGGGTCATGGATGCGCTGCACCAGCACTTCCACCTGCTGCCCGAGGGCGAGCACTCGATCGAGATCGACCCGCGCCGCATCGGCGACGCACAGATGGCGCTGCTGGCCGAACTTGGCTTCAACCGCATCAGCCTGGGCGTGCAGGATTTCGACGCCGAGGTCCAGCACGCCATCCACCGCGTGCAATCGCTGGCCGAGACGCAGGCGGTCGTCGACGCCGCGCGCCGGCTGGGTTTCCGCTCGGTCAGCATGGACCTGATCTACGGCCTGCCGCACCAGACCACGGCGCGTTTTGCCACCACCGTGGAGCAGGTACTGGCGATGCGCCCGGACCGGCTCTCGGTGTACAGCTACGCGCACCTGCCGCACGTGTTCAAGCCGCAGCGGCGCATCGATGAAAGCGCACTGCCGGCAGCCGCCGAAAAACTCGACATCCTGGTCGGCACGATCGAGCAGCTGACCGCCGCGGGCTATGTCTACATCGGCATGGACCACTTCGCGCTGCCGGACGACGCGCTCGCCGTGGCCCAGCGCGAGGGCCGGCTGCAGCGCAACTTCCAGGGCTATTCCACCCACGCCGGCCATGACCAGCTCGGCTTCGGCGTTTCGTCAATCGGCGCAGTGGCGGGCCGTTACGTGCAGAACGCCCGCACGCTGGATGACTACTACAGTGGCCTCGACGCCGGCGTGCTGCCGGTGATGCGCGGTTTCGCCATGCGCGACGAAGATCACTTGCGGCGCGACGTGATTGGCGCGCTGATGTGCAATGGCGTGTTGGATATGGCGGCGGTCGAAGCGCGCCACCGCATCGATTTTGCCGTGCACTTCGCGCATGAGCTTGCGGAGCTGGCGCGGCTGGCCGAAGACGGGCTGGTGCGCTGTGAGCCTGGCCGCATCGAGGTGACTCCGCTGGGGCGTTTGCTGGTGCGCCGCCTGGCCATGGTGTTCGACGGCTTCCTGCGCGAAGATGCCCGGCGCACCGAGCCCGCTGCCATCCGGAGCGCTGATGTAGGTACGCCTTTGCCGATGCCAAAGCGCTACTCGCGCGTGGTTTGAGTCACACCGGAAAGCAAAAAGCCCGCGGCATGCCGCGGGCTTTTTTGTTGAGAGCTGCTTGCGCTTACTTCGAAGCGTTGGCCATGTAGTCCACTGCGGCCATCACGTCGGCGTCGGGGCCGGCGTAGCCGCCCTTCGGCGGCATCACGCCCTTGCCCTTCAGGGCGAAGGCGTGCACGGCGTCCATGCCTTCCTTCAGGCGCGGTGCCCAGGCTGCCTTGTCGCCGAACTTCGGCGCACCGGCAACACCGGCTGCGTGGCAGGCGGCGCAGACTTGTTCGTAGACCTTCTTGCCTACTTCGGCGGAAGCCGGCGCGGCAGCTGCAGCAGCCGGTGCGGCGGCAGCGGCAGCGGGGGCAGCTGCGGGAGCGGCCGGAGCAGCGGCGGCTGCAGCCGCCACCGTGGCGTCCGAAGCGGCAGCCGTAGCCGGAGCAGCGGCGGGCGCGGCGGGTTCCGGGAACTTGGCGCCACCGGCGTCGGCCATGTAGACCACGGCGCGGCCGAGTTCGTAATCGGAGTAGTCGTCGGCGGTGGTGCCGGCGCGGGCTTGCATGGCGCCCTTGCCGTGCAGCACGGAATTCAGCAGGCCAGCAAAGCCCTGGCCAATACGCGGAGCCCAGTCACCGGCGGTGTTGTACTTGGGCGCGCCGGCAGCACCGGTGGCGTGGCAGGCAGCGCAGACTTCCTTATAGACCTGCTCGCCCGTCTTGTAGACGCGCGGTGCGTTCGGGTCCTTCAGTTCGAGCGAGGCGACCGGCTTGATGCGGTCATTGACAGCTTCCACGGTAGCGGTAGAACCCGCGCCTTCCTTGGCACCGTGTCCGACAAAGTTGACCAGCAGGATGATCACGATGATTGGCACCAGGAAGGCGGCAATCACCACAGCGATCAGCTGCTTGGGGGTCTTGATGGGAGACTCGTGTTCGTCTTGTGCGTTATGGACGTCGCTCATACTCAACTCTCAATTTTGCAGGAAACCTGTGGCCGCTCGCGATCGGCTGCTTATGTGGCCGCTTGCTCGGTGGCCAATTCCCCCTGGCCAATTGCGCGCATCGGACTATTATCCGGTGCCAACTGCCCCGAAACGGGCCAGCCAGCAGGGCGCGGCACCATCATCCCCGGACCTGAAGTGGACGTTGCGCAGCCCCGTTTTTACACAAATAACTCGCGATTATAGCCTCAAAGACCTACCGTATGGAGGCAAAAGCGGCTTGCAAGAGACGTCATCTGGCTGCACTTTTCAGCCCGGCGTGGACGTCTTTCGCCAAACACGGTATGCTATGCGACTTTCCGGCAGCGGCACTCGCGCGCTGCCCGCGTTGTACCCCGTCATACCCTGTGCGCCCGTAGCTCAATGGATAGAGTACTGCCCTCCGAAGGCAGGGGTTGCTGGTTCGATCCCAGCCGGGCGCACCAATCCTGACAAGGGATTGCGGCACTTCCCTCCACTACCTTGAACGCCCACTGTAGCTAAATTGCACCTAGCTTCAGTATCGGCACTTCTGTCAGTGGCATCACCCCAGCTTCCCCATTTCCTTGCCTCCCGTTTTTGGCCGGCCTAGAGGATCAGCTTGTAGCCTTCGTGGCTGGCAACAAAGCCAAGCCTTTCGTAGAACCGGTGCGCATCCGCACGGCCCTTGTCGGTGGTGAGTTGCACGATGGCGCATCCGCGGGACCTGCATTCCGCGATCGCCCATTCGAACATCTTCTGGCCGAACCCTGCGCTGCGAAACGGCGCCGCGATGCGGACCGCTTCGATCTGCCCCCGCCATGCACCTGCGCGGGCGATGCCGGGTATGAACGACAGTTGCAGCGTGCCGATTACCGTGTCGCCATCCACGGCTACCACGAGACGCTGATTCGGGTCCGCAGCGATGGCGTGGAAGGCGATAACGTACCTTTCGTCCACGGGCGTGCTGACGATCTCTCGCTGGCTGCCAAGCGCAT
This sequence comes from Cupriavidus sp. GW821-FHT02F09, assembly GCF_059421605.1. Taxonomy (NCBI): domain Bacteria; kingdom Pseudomonadati; phylum Pseudomonadota; class Betaproteobacteria; order Burkholderiales; family Burkholderiaceae; genus Cupriavidus; species Cupriavidus sp. GW821-FHT02F09. The sequence continues at coordinate 128,545 of NZ_JBWKVH010000013.1, read as the reverse complement.
CGTCCGCCAGCAATGCCACGATGGCGGGAAGATCGGCCAAGACTGCAGACCGGAAGAGGATGTGCTCCATGTCAGAACCGGGGGTAGCGCAACGCTGAAGGGTGAGTATATCGTCGCGCAAAAGAGAGAACGGAATGGGGAGCACGGAATGCGCTCAGGACAGTTCAGGATCCTTCGCTGCGAGATGCCTGGCGTGGAGGCCGTCGAGGCGAGCACGCGCCACACCTTTGCGCGGCATACCCACGAGCAATTTGGCATTGGCGTGATCTGGCAGGGCGCGCACAGGTCGCACAGCGGGCGCGGCATGGTCGAGGCGGGCCCGGGCGACATGATCATGGTCAACCCGGGCGAGGTGCACGATGGCATGCCCATCGGCGACGCCGGGCGCTCGTGGCGGATGCTTTACTTCAATCCTGCATGCATCGCGCGGGCCAGCCTGGACCTAAGCGAAGGCAGGACGAGGCAGTGCGAATTCCCTAGCCCGGTCGTCAGCGATGCCGCGGTGGCGGCCAGCTTCCAGCAGCTCTATCTGCTCGTTACGGCCGGCGGCGGCGCTGGCTCGGATCTGCAGTGCGAAGCGATGCTGCTCGCCCTGCTGGCACGGGTAGCGGAGCCCGGCCTTGCGCGCAGCGCAGGCGCGCAGGCGGGGGCACAGGCGGAGGCGATCGCTCGGGCGCGCAGCCTGATCGACGATGATCCGGCCGCAGCCGTCTCGCTGGCCGAACTCGCCGAGGTTGCCGGGCTGAGCCGGTTCCAGCTGCTGCGTGCGTTTTCCAAGGCAACCGGGCTGACGCCGCACGCGTACCTCTTGCAGCGACGCATCCATCTGGCTCGCGCGCTGATTGCCCAGGGCAAGGCCCTGGCCGATGCGGCCGCCGCCAGCGGCTTTGCCGACCAGAGCCACATGACGCGGATGTTCGTGCGCCAGTACGGCGTGTCGCCGCGCGCCTATGCAGCCGTGGTGAGCTGAGCTGAGCTGCAATTTCATTCAAGACCCGATGCGCCGGCCCGGCTAGCCTGCTGCTTTTCCATGGCGGGGGCTGCGCATGCCGGGCAAGCGGGGAAGCTATCTAGGGTATTGCTATCTGACCCTTGCGATGGTGCTGGTTGGCAGCACCGTGATTGCAAGCAAAGTCATTGCGTCCGGCCTGCCGCCGTTCACGGCCACCGCGCTGCGGTTCGCGATCGCCTTGCCTTGCTTGCTGGGCGCGTTGCGGCTGACCGGGGCGTCGTGGCCAAGGCCGCGCGGCCGTGACCGGATCACGCTGGTGGTGCAGGCGGCGGCGGGCAGCGTGGGCTATACGACGCTGCTGATCTCCGGTCTGCGGCTGACCTCGGCCGCGGATGCTGGCGTCATCATTGGTACGCTGCCCGTGGTATCGGCGGTGATTGCGATCCTGCTGCTTGGCGAGCGGCCCCATCGTTTCCTCATGCTCGCGATCGGGCTGGCCACGGCTGGGATTGTCATGGTTGCCTTTCCTTCCGGCGCCGGCAGCGGGCATTCCCTGCTCGGTAACGCGCTCGTCCTGGGAGCCGTAGTGTGCGAGGGGCTGTTCATCCTGCTCAACCGGCGGCTGGACCAGGCGATTGCGCCACTCGCGCTATCAGCGGTCATGTGCGGCATCGGGCTGGTCGCATCCGCGCTGTTTGCTGTGTTCGAGGCGCCGTGGACTTTGGCGTTTTCCACGCAGGCGGTGGCTGCGGTGATCTACTACGCAATCGTGCCAACGGTCGGCGGATTCCTGCTGTGGTACGCAGGTTCGGCGCGCACGAGCGGCAGCGAGGCAGCGCTGTTTACCGCGCTTGCGCCAGTGTCGGCGGTTGTGCTGGCGGCGGTGTTGCTGGGCGAGCGGGTCAGCGTGGCCCAGGTGGCCGGGGTCGGTTGCGTGCTCCTGGCTGTGGCAAGCCTGCTACTGGTGCGGCCGGCAAGCCAGGACGCGGTGCAGGGTCCTTGAGCGCAATCATTGCGCTGCGCGCGTTGTGCCGTTGATACAGCTGCGCGCGCCTCGGCAGGATTTGGGCAGCGGCGGAACCGCCGCCGGCGATTTCCGGCGGCGCTCGCGGTATGGCGCGTGGAGCATTCCGGTCTTGCGCCGCGCGGCTTGTCGAGCACGTGCCTTCCCGGAAAGTGCCATGACCGGCGCGTAGCCGCACCTGCGCGCGCTCCGGCTGCCCGGCGCGAGGCACTGTCAATCCGCAAACAGAAGCAATTTCTCCCCTTAATTGCGCCTTTTCGCCCGATCGGCCCAATGCGTAAATGGCCCGCATTAAACGCCTAGGGAAGCCATTCCATGTGCCATATCGCAGACAAAGTGCCCCGCGAACGGACGCGCCGGGCCGTCGCTCACTCTCGGCTGCAGGGCGCGTGGGCAAAGCGCCTGGCGATGCCGCTGGCCGGCTCGGCAGCCTTGCTCGCGCTGGCGGGTTGTGCCCAACTGCCTGCCACTGCGACGGCGGACGCGCCGGCGCCGCAGAGCACGATTGTGAGCTTCGTGATCCCGCCCGATGCGCTTGGCGCGCGCGATGCGCAACTCGCGGCCGTGCTTACCAAGGCCGGCGCGCTGGCGGCCCGGCAGAAGCAGCCGGCGACCATTGTCGTCACCGCGCTCGGCCAGGACTTGCCCTACCTCAACCAGGCGATCTGGAAAGGCGTACCGGCACAGCGCACCACTGCCGTCCACCTCGAGAACCTGACGGCCGGCACGAGCCAGCCGTACAGCGTGACGATCAAGACGGCGCAATCGCAGTAGCACCGCGACAACACTGCAATAACACCGCAACAAGGAGCTGCAGCCGATGCACCGCCTCATCCTGTTTGCCGTCAGCCTGGCGCTGGCCATGCCGGCCCTTGCCACCGAGCCTGGCGCCGATGTCCGTCCTGCCTTGCCGGCAGCCGCACCGGCGGCGGACAAGGTTTATCCACCGCTGCCAACCCTGGCCATGTTGCCGCCCGCGAGCGGCAGTGACGAGCTCAGCGCGCCGCGCGTGGGACACACCGCCAGGGCCCGGATCAAAGCGCTGCCCGCGCCGGAACGCAAGAGCCTCGCGCCGGTGGTGCGGCTGGTGGTTTCGGACACCTCGCGTGCGTACCTGGACACCATCGGACGTCAGCTCGACCTGGCCCTGCAGCAGTCGTCCCCGCCCGGGTCGGCTGAAGATCATCGCCAACGTCTGGCAAGCGAGGGCATCAATCGTGTCCGTTAACACCCATACGAAGGCAGCCCGCCTGCGCCCGCACCGCGAGCATGCCGGCACGCTCGCGGGCAGCTTGCCGGCGGTTTCGCTGTTGCTGCTGATGATGTTCCATGGTGCGGCCCGCGCGCAGGATTGCTTCGAGCAAGCGGGCACCTACCAGGGCGTCAATCCCTCGGTGCTGCGTGCCATCGCGTGGTTCGAGTCGAAGGGCGATCCCGCCGCGGTGAACCGCAATGCGAACGGGTCGATCGACGTTGGGCAGTTGCAGATCAACTCGGTGCATTTCAACGACCTGGCACGCCACGGCGTGCCGAGCCGCGCGCTGACCGACTCGTGCGTCAACGTCTATGTCGCTGCCTGGCTGCTAAAGCAAAAGATGGTGAGGCATGGCAACACCTGGCGCGCCATTGGCGCCTACCACTCCGAATCGCCGGGGCAGCGCGACGCTTACGCGCGCAGCATCCAGCGAATCCTGGTGGCCTGGGGCGAGCTGCCGTCGGCCCGCTAGCGCATGGGTAGCGCATGGGTAGTGCATGGGTAGTGCATGGGTAGTGCATGGGTAGTGCATGGGAGCGGGCCGCATCGGCCCTTGCTATCATGCGTGCCATGCAGCCCGACATCACCATCCTCCACACCGAATACGAGATCACCGCGATCCGCGCGCAAGGCGCGGGCGGGCAAAACATCAACAAGGTGTCCAACGCGGTGCACCTGCGCTTCGATGTCCGCGCCTCGTCGCTGGAGGAAGGGCACAAGGCGCGGCTGCTGCAACTGCATGACCACCGCATCACGCGCGACGGCGTGGTCGTGATCAAGGCGCAGCAACACCGCAGCCTGGAGATGAATCGGGAAGAGGCGGTGCAGCGCCTGCACGACCTGGTGCGCAGCGTGGCTACGCCGCCGCGCACGCGCCGCCCCACGCGGCCCACCTTCGGCTCGAAGATGCGGCGCCTCGAGGGCAAGAGCCAGCGCAGCCAGGTCAAGGCGCAACGCGGCAAGGTGGTGGACTAGGCGCGACGCTCAGGCGGCCAGAGGCAGGCGCACCGTCAGCGTGACGCCGCGCCCGCCGATGCCCGGGCTCAGGCTTACCTGGCCTTGCGCCGTCAGCACGATCTCCTTGACGATGGCAAGCCCCAGGCCACTGCCTTCCTGGTTCGGCAGCGCGTTGCGGTAGAAACGATCGAATATCTTGGGCCGCGCTTCCGCGGGAATGCCAGGACCGTTGTCGCTCACCGCGAGGACGGCACTGTTCGCCTCGAGGGTCAGGGCCACGGTGACCTGGCCTTGCGCCGGCGTGTAGCGGATCGCGTTGTCGACCAGGTTCGATACCACGGCTGCCATCATCCACTCGTTGACGCTCACCCGTGCACTGTCGACCGCCAGCTCGGCGCCCAGGTCTATGCCCTTGCGCTGCGCCAGCACCACCATGTCTTCCAGCACGTTGGTCACCAGCGGCACCAGGTCCGCGCCTTGCTGCGCGGCACCGGCACTGCGCGCGGCTTCCGCCTGCGACAGCAGCAACAGCTTGTTGGCCAGGTTGGTCATGGCCTGTGTGCTGGTCTCCATCGAGCCGAGGATCTCGCGCAGCCTGGCGTCATCGTCCACCCGCGCGGCAAACTCCAGCTGCGCTCCCAGCACCGCGAGCGGCGTGCGGATCTGGTGCGCGGCATCGGCAATAAAGCGCTTTTGCTGGCGCACATATTCGTTCAGGCGCTGGATGCATTGGTTGATCGCCTCGACAATGGGCCGCAACTCCTGCGGCAGGTCGATTGCGCTCACCGGTACCAGATCCATCGGGTCGCGTCCCGCCACTTCGTCTTTCACGCGCAGCAGCGGGCTCAGCTCCACCGTGAGCCCGATCATCACCAGCCCCACGGCCAGCACCAGCATCACCACTTCGCGCAGCAGCGCCGGCATGCGCAGGCTGCGAACCAGCTCGTGGTTGCCGATCAGTGTCTGCCCCACGGTGACGGTGACCTTGCGGGCCTCGCCGGAGTCGAACATCGTGCGGGTGGCTTGCACTACCCGCACTGGCTGCGACTGGAAACGGGAAGAGTAGAACACCGGGCTGGCGGCACCCGCCATCGGTGGCTGCTCAAAGCGCGGATTGCCGGCCAGGATCCGGCCGCGATCGTCGACCACGTTGTAGAAAACGTGGTCGCCATAGGGCGAGTCGAACAGGGACAGCGCCGACGGTGGCACCTGCACCGTGATGCGTCCGTCCGCCCACGCGATGTGGCCCGCGATGACGTCGGCCGAAGCTTGCAGCGCGCGGTCTTGCACGCGGTTTGCGGTATCGGCCGCACTCAGGTAGGCGGCATAGCTGCTGATGCCCACAAAGCCCGCCAGCGGCACCAGCAGCCATAGCAGCAACCGTACGCGCAGGCTGTGGATCATTGCTTTTGCTGCAGCAGGTAGCCCAGGCCGCGCAGCGTCATGATGGTGGCCTGGCAGCCCTCGAGCTTCTTGCGGATGCGATGGATATAAATCTCGATGGCGTCCTCGCTAGCCTCCTCGTCGAGCGAATACACGCCCGACATGAGGCTCGCCTTGGACACGGTCTTGCCGAGCCGCATCATCAGGATTTCCAGTGCGGTGTGCTCTTTCAGGCGCAGCGAAAGCAGCTCGCCCGCGACATAGAACTGCCGCGTGTCGGTGTTGTAGGTGAGGTCGCCGCAAGCCAGTTCGGCTTGCTTCTCCCCGGTCTGCCGCCGCGCCAGGGCTTTGATGCGCGCGACCAGTTCCCGCACTTCGAAAGGCTTGACGAGGTAGTCGTCGGCGCCCAGGCCCAGGCACTCCACTTTTTCGTCGATCGACGCGCTTGCCGTCACCACCAATACCGGCACGTTGTTGCGGCGCGCGCGCAGCCGGCGCAATACGCTCTTGCCGGCCAGGCGCGGGATCTGCAGGTCTAGCAGCACCACGTCGTAGCTCTGCGTCTGCAGCAACTGATCGGCGTACTCGCCGTCCAGCGCGGTATCGACCATGAAGCGCTCTTCCTTCAGCAGCCTCGCTAGCCAGTGGATGAGCGAAGCGTTGTCTTCGATCAGCAATACCTTCATGAACCGCTCTGGTGAGGACCTACTGTTGCCGGGGTCTCCTTTTACCACTGCCCGCCACGCCGCAGACACAGCACCGCATCGGGATATTCCCTGAGATGCGGCGAAAGCTGCGTGAAGGTTTGCGCTGCCTAGAATGCTTCGAACCCCGCGCTGTGGCCCCGGCGAGCGCGGAGGCACGCCGTAACCAGAGCCCAATCATGCCCCGGCCACCAAGACCTGGCGCCAGCAAAACAAGGGAGACAAAGATGAATGCATACAGGAAGGGCGCGCTTGCCATGGCCTCCGCAGCACTTGCGGCACTTGCAGCTGCGCACACGGCGCAGGCGGCCGATGGAAAGCTGTCGATCATGGTGGGCGGCGCGACCAAGATCATCTACCTGCCGGCCAGGCTGACCGAGCAGCTGGGCTACTTCAAGGAGGAGGGGCTCGATGTCGAGATCCTCTCGCAGCCGGCCGGGGTCGACGCCGAAAACGAACTGCTGGCCGGCGCGGTGCAGGGCGTGGTGGGCTTCTACGATCACACCATCGATCTGCAGAGCAAGGGCAAGGAAGTGGAGGCCGTGGTGGTGTTCGGCAAGGTGCCGGGCGAGGTGGAGATGGTGGCCACGCGTGCGGCCGGCCAGATCAAGAGCATGGCCGATGTGAAAGGCAAGACGCTCGGTGTGACGGGCCTGGGCTCGTCGACCAACTTCCTGACGCAGTACCTGGCCTTCAAGGCGGGTGTGGCGCCCAGCCAGTACACGGTGCTGCCGGTCGGCGCCGATAACAGTTTCATGGCCGCGATCCGCCAGAGCCGCATCGATGCCGGCATGACCACCGAGCCCACCATCTCGCAATTGCTCAAGACCGGTGAGGCGCAGGTGCTGGTCGACATGCGCACGGCCGAGGGTACCACCCAGGCGCTGGGCGGGCTCTATCCGGCCTCCAGCCTTTATATGCAGCGCACCTGGGTGGAAGGACACAAGGAGCAGGTGCAGAAGCTGGCGCGCGCCTTCGTCAAGACCATGCGCTTTATCAAGACCCACAGCGCTGAGGAGATCGCGCAGAAGATGCCCAAGGACTACTACGGCAATAACCGCGAGCTCTACGTCAAGGCCCTGGGCGCCTCGCTGCCCATGTTCACCGACGACGGCAGAATGCCCGCCGGCGGCCCCGAAACGGTGCTCAAGGTGCTCGCCTCGTTCGATCCGACGGTCAAGGGCAAGCACATCGAACTGGGCCGCACCTTTACCAACGAGTTCGTCGACCGCGCCGCCAAGTGAGGCGCCAGGCGAACAACCGGTTCGCGCCGCCGGCGCGCGCGCACTGCAAGGAAACCTCATGACCAATACCATGCCGCAAGATGCGCCGGCCATCGAATTCGAGCGCGTCTCCTGCCGCTTCATCGCACCCGATGGCACTGCCACCGTGGCGTTGCGCGACTTCTCCATGTGTGTGGGCAAGGGCGAGTTCGTCGCCATTGTCGGGCCGACGGGATGCGGCAAATCGACCACACTGAGCCTGATCACCGGCTTGCTCAAGCCGAGCACCGGCGAGGTGCGCCTGATGGGCAAACGCGTGACCGGCATCGATCCGCGCATCGGCTTCGTGTTCCAGGCCGATGCGGTCTTCCCGTGGCGCTCGGTGCTGCACAACGTGGCGGCCGGGCCGCTGTTCCGCGGCGCCGGCCGCGACCAGGCCTATGGCCTGGCCGAGGAATGGGTGCGCAAGGTCGGCCTGGCCAAGTTCAGCAACCACTACCCGCATCAGTTGTCGGGCGGCATGCGCAAGCGCGTGGCGCTGGCGCAGACCTTCATCAACAACCCGCAGATCCTGCTGATGGACGAGCCATTCAGCGCGCTGGACATGCAGACCCGCACGCTGATGCAGGACGAGCTGCTGCAGCTCTGGTCGCAGAACGCCGGCTCGGTGGTGTTCGTCACGCACGACCTGGAAGAAGCCATCGCCATGGCCGACAGGGTCTTCGTGCTGACCGCGCGTCCGGCCACCCTCAAGCGTGTCTATGAGATCGACCTGCCACGCCCGCGCGTGACTTCGGAGATCCGCTACGAAAAGCACTTTGTCGAACTGTCGCGCGAGATCTGGGCCGATCTGCGCGAAGAAGTCCACATCGACTGATGCCGCGCCGCCAACCGTAGCCAATGCCAACGCCAATGCCAATACCAATGAATATGGAAGCAAACACGGCCCTTGCCGACGAACTCGACGTCTTTGAACGGGAAGCCAGGCTAGCCATGCGCCGGCGCCGCCAACTGATCATCACCCTGCGCATTGCCTTGCTGGTGGTGGCGCTGGGCGGTTGGGAGCTGGCGGGGCGGCTGCACTGGATCGACCCGTTCTTCTTCTCCATGCCCTCGCTGATTGCGGAGCAGATCTATGACTGGTTCGTCAACGGCACCTCGCAGGGCCCGCTGCTGGAGCAGGTGGCGGTCACGCTGGAAGAGACCGGGCTGGGCTTCCTCATCGGCTCGGTCGCCGGCGTGATCTGCGGCATCGTGCTCGGGCGCAACAAGCTGCTGGCCGATGTGTTCAGCATCTACATCCAGATTGCCAACTCCATTCCACGCGTGGTGCTGGGCTCGATCTTCGTGATCGCGCTGGGCCTGGGCATGGCCTCCAAGGTGGCACTGGCGGTGGTGATGGTGTTCTTCGTGGTGTTCGGCAATGCCTTCCAGGGCGTGCGCGAAGCCGACCGCTACCTGATCGCCAATGCGCAGATCCTCGGCGCGTCCAAACGGCAGCTGACCTTCGCCGTGGTGGTGCCGTCGGCGTTGAGCTGGATCCTGGCCAGCCTGCACGTCAGCTTCGGCTTCGCGCTGGTCGGCGCCGTGGTGGGCGAGTTCCTGGGTTCCAAGCAGGGCATCGGCCTGCTGATCGCCACGGCGCAGGGCGCCTTCAATGCCAGCGGCGTGTTCGCCGCCATGATCGTGCTGGCGGTGGTGGCGCTTGCCGCGGATTTCTTGCTGACCACGCTGGAAAACCGCCTGCTTAAATGGAAGCCGGGCAACCTGGCCTGACCTTACGTCGCGGCGGCACAGCGCAATAGCGCTACGCACGCGCCGGGACGCCATCTCCCTTGCCCACGCCGACTCCCCGTCGGGGTGGGCCTTTTTACTTGGTTCGCCGGACTTCCTGCGAGCGCCCGCCCTCTCCCCCGGCCCCTCCCACAAGTGGGAGAGGGGAGCAGACCAGTGGCATTGAACGGAGCCGACGGAAGGGCCAACACCGCACGCCATCACGACGGCAGTCTCTTCCTCTCACCCCAGCCCATCTCTCACAAGTGGGAGATGGCGGCACACTTGAAGCACGGAAGAAGCACGGAACGATGCCGCCAGGCGAAAAAAACCCGGCTTGTGGCCGGGACAAGGAAAGTTCGGAGCCAGGCCCGCGCCGCCAGGCGCAGGCCGATGCAACGGGGGTCAGAAGCGCGTGCGCATGCCCACCGCGAATTCGCTCTGGTGCGCGAAGCCGTTCGATTGCGCGGCGTGATAGCCGTGCTGCAGGAACATGTAGTCGGCCGCGAGGTAGACCTCGGTGCGCTTCGAGAAGTGGTAGAAGATCGAGCCGTACACCGTGTTCTTGCGGCCGCTGTCGGTCGCGGTGGAGCCAGCGGTGTTGCCATAAGCATTGATGGTGAAGCCGTCGGCATTCAGGGCGGCGTGGCCGGCCTTCATCATCTGGTAGCCGATCTCATAGTCGAAGGCGCCTGCCGGGTCGATCTTGAGCGACACAGTGTAGGCGTCGTCCTTGCGCTGGCCCAGCGCGCCCTGCTCCGCGGTGTAGTGGAAATAGCCCGCGCTGGCGCGCACGATGCCCCACACATAGTTGCCGCCAGCCGAATAGGTTCGGTTGCGCTGGCCATTCACGTTGGCCTGCGTGAAGAAGCTCGAGACGTGGAAGTTCCCGCCGTTGTAGCCCAGGGTGACCGTCTCCGTGGTGTTGCGCGACGGCGCGCCCGGCACTTCGCCGAACTGGTAACCCGCGCCGGCGGTCAGGCCGTTGTCGAACAGCTTCTTCCACACCACGCCGTTGTCCATGCGCGTGCCGGTGGCGCTGCCCGCGTAGAACACCAGCTGCTTGAAGTTGTTGTTGTTGGTGTAGCCGCCTTCCTCGGTCGTGATCGCGGCCGGGCCGTAGGGGTCTCCATAGAGGCCCGAAGCCATCGGGTCGCGCCCGAGTGCATTCTGGCGGCCAAAGGTCAGCTTGCCGAAGACATCGCTGTTGATGCCGACCCAGGCGTCGCGGTTGAACAGCACGCCGGGGGTGTCCATCGCGCCGTTGTAGCTCTGGAATTCGCTCTCCAGCTTGAAGATCACCTTGGTGCCGAAGCCGATGTCTTCCGCTCCAGTCAGGCCCCAGCGGTTGCCGCTGAACCACGCCGGCTGGTGGTAGCCGGTGAGGCGGTCACCCTTGGCGTCGGCGTTGCTGATGGTGCTGATGGTGGTGTCGATGAGGCCATACAGCGTCACGTTCGATTGCGCGTTGGCGTGGCCGGCAAAGGCCGCGCCGATTGCCAGCGCGAGGGCTGTGGTTTTGGTTTGGGCTTTCAAGTTGATCTCCTCGGGGCTCGCTAGTCTTGTCGATGAATCCGGCTGCTCGGGGGCGGGACGCGTGTCCCGGCCATGAGAGAAGCCCCTGCATCGTAGGCATGGCAAGCCTTCATCCAGCTTTCCCGCCGTTGCGCGGCTGGCTCAGGGAAAATACCGAGGAGACCCGGCAGGGCTGGCGTTCAGCCGCTTGTTCAGGCGCTTGCCGCCCGCATTGCAAACGCAGCCGCAGCGGCCGGCGCGCTCAGTGCGGCCGGCGTTCCGTTGGCTTGCGCTTGCGCGCAGGTGCGGGTACGGGCGCCGGCTGATCCTGCGCCCGCTGCTGTTCGGCTGCGCCGCGCAGCAGCCAGCTGATCAACTGCTTGGATTGCTGGATGCGCAGGCGGCGTCCCTTGGCGTTATCTTCGAGATAGTCCGTCGACAGGTGGAACAGGTAGGACACCACGTAGCCGCAGAGGTCGTCGACGATGGGGCGCGACAGGCCCGGGCAGAGCGCCAGCCTCTCGATGTCTTCCGCCATCTCGCCGGCGATATCCGCCAGCACCTGGCGCACCGCTTCGCGCAGCGCCGGCTGCGGGCCGGTGCTGCCGCACACGCCGACAAAGAAGGCGTCGGGGTGGGCATCGGCGTAGGCGAAGAAGGCGTCGCAGGCGCGGGTGGCGACCTCGCCCGGGTTGTCCTGCGCCACCGCCCAGCGCACCGCGCGCAGCATGGGCCGCAGTTCGTTGCCGACCTCGGCCACGGCGCTCAGCGCCAGGTCTTCCATGTCGCGGAAGTGGCGATAGAAGGTATTGGGGTTCAGCCCCGCTTCGCGCGCCAGCTCGCGCAGGCCGAGGCCTGCGAAGCTGCGCCTGGCTGCCGCCAGGCGCAGCGCCGCGTCGATCAGTTTGCGTTTGCCGCCGGCAACGTCTTCCATGGTGTGAGGCAAAAAAGTTAAGGCCGGGATACACCGGCTTGAATACGCCGGCTAGAGCGAATCCGGTTTGGAATTGACACTCGGTCTACATTCGTCTACTTTGCTGCAAAAGTAGACGGTTGTCTACGTCGACTTGCAGGGATAGCCTTGTACGTCATGTACGTCATGTACGTCATGTACGTCATGCACCCGGCAGAAAACAAAAAAACGAACAAGAGACACAAGGCGGCGCCTGAGCCCCTTGGCCCAACCCCGGCGTTTCGCCCGCCGACTACCATCTGGTGACCTGAACATGCAGCGCGCCTCCACTCCCGCCTCCGCCGCTCCGGCCGCAATCTCGGCAACCGCAGCAACCATTCCGGCGGCGCAGCCCGCACGCTCGCTCGAACCTATCCCGCGCGACCCGGGCTGGCCGCTGGTTGGCAACCTGTTGCAGGTCACGCCGGGCAAGGTCGGGCAGCACCTGCTGGCGCGCAGCCGCGCCTTCGATGGCATTTTCGAACTGGATTTCGCCGGGCGCCGGGTGGCGTTCGTGAGCGACGCCGCGCTGGTGGGCGAGCTGTCGGATGGGCAGCACTTTCGCAAGATCGTCGGGCCGCCGCTGTCGTACCTGCGCGACCTGGCTGGCGACGGCCTGTTCACCGCGCATGCCGAGGAAGAGAACTGGGGCCGTGCTCACCGCATCCTGATGCCCGCCTTCAGCCAGCGCGCGATGAAGGGCTACTTCGACGTGATGCTGCGCGTGGCCAACCGGCTGGTCGACAAGTGGGACCGCCAGGGCGCCGACACCGACATCCCGATCGCCGACGACATGACCCGGCTCACGCTGGACACCATTGCGCTGTCAGGCTTCGGCTATGACTTCGATTCGTTCTCGCGCGAGCAGCTCCATCCCTTTATCGACGCCATGGTCGGCGCGCTCGAGGAGGCCATGGGCAAGCTCACGCGCTTTGCGCTGCAGGACAAGTTCATGCACAAGGCGCACCGCAAGTTCGCCAACGATATCCAGTACATGCGAGAGCTGGTGGATGACGTGGTGCGGCAGCGCCGCGCCGCGGCCGGCAAGAACGCCGGACAGCCGCCCGCGCACGACCTGCTCAACCTGATGCTGGAGGCGCGCGACCCCGATACCGACCAGCGCCTGGACGACGTGAACATCCGCAACCAGGTCATCACCTTCCTGATCGCGGGGCACGAGACCACCAGCGGCCTGCTCACGTTCGCGCTGTATGAGCTGCTGCGCCATCCCGGCGTGCTGGCGCAAGCCTATGCCGAGGTGGACGCGGTGCTGCCGGGCGACGCGCCGCCGGTCTATGCCGACCTGGCGAAGCTGCAGGTGATTGACCGCGTGCTCAAGGAAACGCTGCGCCTGTGGCCCACGGCGCCCGCCTTTGCGGTGGCGCCATTCGAGGACACGGTGATCGGCGGGCGCTACCTGATCCGCAAGGATCGGCGCGTCTCGGTGGTGCTCACCGCGCTGCACCGCGACCCGAAAGTGTGGGCCGATCCGGAGACCTTCGACATCGACCGCTTCCTGCCCGAGAACGAGGCCAGGATCCATCCCCACGCCTACAAGCCGTTCGGCAATGGCGAGCGCGCCTGCATCGGCCGCCAGTTCGCGCTGACCGAAGCCAAGCTCGCGCTGGCCCTGATGTTGCGCAATTTCCAGTTCAGCGATCCGCACGATTACCAGTTCCGCATCAAGGAAACGCTGACCCTGAAGCCGGATGCGTTCACGCTGCGTGCACGGCGGCGCCGGGCGCATGAGCGCATTGCTGCCGCGGCTGCGCCCGGCGCTGCCAGCGCGCAGTCGCAAGCCCCGGCGGTGCGCGGCAACGGCCAGCCCCTTGCTGTGCTGTGCGGCTCCAGCCTGGGCACCGCGCGCGAGCTGGCCGAGCAGATCCACGCCGGCGCGCTGGCGGCCGGCTTTGCCGCCACGCTGCGCGACCTGGACGAAGCCGTAGGCGCCTTGCCCACCGATGGGCTTGCCGTGATCGTGGCGGCGACCTACAACGGGCGCGCACCCGATTCAGCGCGACGCTTCGAAGCGATGCTCGATAGCGGTGATGCCGGCGGCTACCGCGCAGAAGGCCTGCGCTTTGCGTTGCTAGGCTGCGGCAATTCGCAATGGGCTACGTACCAGGCATTCCCCAAGCGGCTGCACGACTTCTTCAGCGCGGCCGGCGCGGCGCCTTTGCTCGCGCGGGGCGAGGCGGATGGCAATGGCGACTTCGACCAGGCTGCGGAGTCGTGGCTCGCCGCGCTGTGGCAATCGCTGCAGGCGCTGCGCGTGGAGCAGGGCGCGGCACCCGATGCGGCGGGCGCCAGCCAGATCGCGGTGCGGCTGCGCGATATCGCCACCATCCGTGCCAGCACGCTGCCGCCGTCGACGCAGGCCTTCACGGTGCTGGCCAACACGGAGCTGGTGAACGATCCGGCGGGGCTGTGGGACTTCGCGCTGGAAGCGCCGCGCACCGCCACGCGCGACATCCAGCTGCGCCTGCCGGAAGGCGCAAGCTACGCGAGCGGCGATCATCTTGCGGTGTATCCACAGAACCATCCCGCCACCGTGCGGGACCTGTGCGAGCGGCTCGATCTCGATCCCAACGCCATGGTGACGCTGTCCGCCGCGCCTGGCTGCGCCGCGCGCGGGCTGCCACTGGACGAGGCATTGCCCTTGCGCGAACTGCTGACGCATTTCATCGAGCTGCAAGACGTGGTGTCGCGCCAGACGCTGCGCACGCTGCTGCAATACACACGTTGCCCGTTCACGCGTGCGGCGCTGGAGCGGCTCGGCTCGGACCACGCGCAAGAGGGCTACGCGGCGCGCGTGGCGTCGCAGCGGCTGGGGCTGGTGGATGTGCTGGTCAGCCACCCCGCCATCGCGCTCACGCTGCCGGGCCTGCTGGCTTGCACAGTGCCGATGCGGCCGCGCTTCTATTCCATCGCGTCGTCGCCCCTGGTCGCACCGGACGTGGCGACGATCACGGTCGGCACCGTGTGGTCGCCCGCGCTTTCGGGGCGCGGCATGTTCCGTGGCGTGGCATCCACCTGGCTGCAAGGACTCGCGCCTGGCGCGGTGGTGGCGGCCGCGATCCGCACGCCCAACCCGGCCTTCGCGCCCGATCCCGACCCGGCGCGGCCGATGATCCTGGTCGGGCCAGGCACGGGCATCGCGCCGTTCCGCGGCTTCCTGGAAGAGCGCGCGGCGCAGAAGGCCGCCGGACAGGCGGTAGCCGCCAGCCAGTTTTATTACGGCTGCCGCCATCCCGGGCACGACTGGCTGTACCGCGATGACGTCGCACGCTGGCAGGCCGAGGGCGTGGTGCAGGCGCATGCGGCTTACTCCACTACCGCCGCTGCGGACCAGCGCTATGTGCAGCATCTGCTATGGCGCGATCGCCAGGCCATTTGGGCAATGCTGCAGGACGGCGCCACGATCTATGTGTGCGGCGATGGCCGGCAGATGGCGCCGGCGGTTCGGCGCACGCTGATCGAGATCGCGGCGCAGCAGGGCGGCATGAGCGAGGCCGCGGCCTCCGACTGGCTGGCAGGCATGGTGGCGCAGGGACGTTACCGCCAGGACGTGTTCAACTAGCCCAGCCAGGAGCCAGTTGGCAGGATTCTGCGGATCATTGTCAGCCGCCACGCTCGCGCTTTTCGTACGCTCGGTGCCATCCCCGTCTCTTCCTCACCGGAGCGCCCGATGGCACGTCCCGCGATGTCCCAAGCCCGGGTCCTGGCAATCTGCCAGGCCTTGTTCACTTCGGCGCTGTCGGTCGACCTGACCCTGACCGGGCTGGTCGGCTACACGCTCGCGCCCGACAAGGCGCTGGCCACGCTGCCGTTCGCGCTGATCACGGTGGCGTCGGCGCTCACCGCCATCGCGGCCGCTTTCCTGATCGAGCGGCTGGGGCGCCGCATCGCTTTTTCGCTCGGCGGGCTCGCGTGCTGCGCAGGCGGGCTGGTGTCGGTGTGGGCCATCTCGCACCATGACTTCGTGGCGTTCTGCGTGGGCACGGCGCTGGTCGGCGTGTTCCAGGCGTTCGCGCGCTTCTACCGGCTGGCCGCGGCGGACGCCGCCGCGCCTGTGGATAAGCCGCGCGCCATTTCCACCGTGCTCACCGGCGGCGTGGTGGCCGCCGTGTGCGGGCCCGCCATCGCCGCGTGGAGCAGCGACCTGATGGTGGCGCAGCCCTTTGCCGGATCGTATGCGGTGGTCGCGGTGTTCGGCATGGCCACGGTCCTGCTGCTGGCCCTTGGCTACCGCGAGCCAAAGGCGCACGCAGGCGCGGCGGCGGCCGATCATGGCGCCGCGGCGTTGCCCGCGCGCCCGCTCGCCGAGATCGCGCGCCGGCCGGTGTTCCTGGCGGCGTTTGCCAACAACGGCATCGGCAACGCCGTGATGATGTTCGTGATGACTGCCACGCCGATTGCCGCGGTGGCGTGCAGCCATACCATCACGCAGGGCGCGCAGATCATCGAGTGGCACCTGGTGGGCATGTACGCGCCGTCCTTCTTCTCCGGCTGGCTGCTGCAGCGTTTTGGGCGCGGGCCGATGTTGATGTGCGGCATCGCGCTCGCTGCAATGGGTTCGCTCGTGGCCCTGGCCTCGACGGCGTTGCCAGCCTTTTATGTCGCCTTGTTGTGCCTTGGCATTGGCTGGAACTTCATGTTTGTCGGCGGCACCACGCTGCTGGCGGAAAGCTACCGGCCCGCCGAGCGCGCGCGGACCCAGGCGCTGGCCGAATTCTCCGCCGCCGCGCTGACCGCGCTGGCCACGCTCGCGGCCGGGCAGGTGCTGTACCGCTATGGCTGGCAGGCCGTCAACCTCGCCGTGCTGCCAGCGCTGGCGGTGGCGCTGCTGGTCACGCTAGGCTGGCGGCGCGGCACGCCGCGCGCGGCGGTGCTGGCCGGATAAGCGCCGGCGCCGGTATGATCGGCCGCAACCGCACTAGCGCACTAGCGCACTCGCGCACGCACACTCTCGCCCTGGGTCACCGTCCATGCCTGCCAGCCATCCCTTGCCGAATGATCCGCCGCGCATCGTCGTGCTCGTCGCGCCGGACCCGGCGCAGGAACTCGACGTGACCGGGCCCAGCGCGGTCTTCGGCCATGCCAACCGGCTCCCCGGCCGGGCCTCGCCGGCCTACGACATCCGCATTGCCAGCGTGCGCGACGACGGCCTGGTGTGCACCGAAAGCGGGATCCGGCTGCTGGCCGACGCGCCGTATCATCGCATCGGCGACATGCTGCCCGGGCCGATCGACACCTTGCTGATCGCCGGCGGCTCAGGCCACGCCGCGGCAGCCAACGACGCGCGCCTGATTGACTGGATCCGCGCGCAGGCACCGCGCGTGCGCCGCCTCGGCGCGGTCTGCACCGGCGCGTTCGTGCTGGCGCGCACCGGGCTGCTGGACCGCCATCGCGCCACCACGCACTGGCGCCACGCCGCGCGGCTGGCGCAGCGCCATCCGCTGGTACAGGTGGACCCGGACCCGATCTGGATCCGCGCGGGCGATCTGTACACCTCGGCCGGCGTGACCGCTGGCATGGACCTGGCGCTGGCCTTGGTGGAGGACGATCTCGGCCATGCCGCCTCGCTGGCCGTGGCGCGCGAACTGGTGCTGTTCCTGCGCCGTCCCGGCAGCCAGGCACAGTTCTCCACGCTGCTGCAGGCGCAGAGCGCGCAAAGCCCGGAGTTGCGTGAATTGCAGGCCTGGATGGCGGAGCACCTGGCGCGCGACCTGTCGGTGCAGGTGCTGGCCGAGCGCGTGGCGATGAGCCCGCGCAACTTCGCGCGCGTGTTCGCGCGGCAGGTCGGCGAGACGCCGGCGCGCTACGTGGAACGGCTACGTGTGGAAGCGGTGCGCAGGATGCTGGAGGAAGATGGGCGACGCCTCGATGGCATCGCCCGTGCGACTGGATTTGCCAACGCCGACGTGATGCGGCAGGCGTTCCAGCGGCATGTGCAGAGCACGCCGGAACGCTATCGGGCAGCGTTCCGGGCGAGGCCAGAGGAGCCCGGCAAGGGCCTCAGGCCTTAGCTTGCAACGCGGCAATGCGCTGCTCGATCGGCGGGTGGCTGGAGAACAGCGACAGCCACGACTTGCCACCGGCAATGCCCATCGCCTGCATGTTCTGCGGCAGGCCTTCGGAGTCCAGGCCGCCCAGCCGGCGCAGCGCCGCCACCATCGGCGTGGGGCTGCCCATGAGCTTGGCCGCGCCGGCATCGGCACGGTATTCGCGATGGCGCGAGAAGGTGGCCACGATGATGCTGGCCAGGATGCCGAACACGATCTCGCAAACCACTACCGTGATCATGTAGCCGATGCCGGGGCCGCTCGATTCCTCATCGTTCTTGCGCAGCATCGAATCCACGAAGTAGCCCACCACGCGCGCCAGGAAGATCACGAAGGTGTTGACCACCCCCTGGATCAGCGTGAGCGTGACCATGTCGCCATTTGCGATGTGGGCGACTTCGTGCGCGAGCACGGCCTCCACTTCGTCGTGCGACATGGTTTGCAGCAAGCCGGTGGAAACGGCCACCAGCGAGCTTTTCTTGGTGGCGCCGGTGGCAAACGCATTGGCTTCGCCTTCATAGATGGCGACTTCAGGCATCGGCAGGCCGGCGCGCTCGGCCAGCTTCTGCACGGTCTGCACCAGCCAGACTTCGGTGCCGTTGCTGGGCTGGGTGATGACTTGCGCGCCGGTCGACCACTTGGCGATGGTCTTGGACATCAGCAGCGAGATGAAGGAACCACCGAAGCCCATCAGCGCGGCGAATGCCAGCAGCATGCCGAGGTTGAGGCCGTTGCCGGTGAGGAAGCGGTTCACGCCCAGCAAGCTGGCGGTGAAACTGAGGACAAGCATGACGGCGAGGTTGGTCGCCAGGAAGAGCAGGACGCGTTTCATTTTTTGTGTGAGGAAGTGATCAATGCCATGGTGAAAACAGGGGCGCGCATCGCAAGCACGCGCAGCGCCAAGGCCAGGCGCGCCGCGTGCAGGAGACTAACGACAGGAAAACCGGGAACCTGACTACGAACGCAAGCAAGGCCAGCGCACGCGCGGGGGAGACTCAGGCGCTGGGAGGGCGCTGCTGAAGGGGGAGGTCGGGGTCGGGCATGACGCCCGCGCGGTGCACGGGCGCTGCGCTGCGGGCAAGCCCTGCGGTAAAGCGCGGGGGCGAGGCCGGCAACAGGGATTCGGCGAGGTCGGCGCCGGGCTGCGACGGATCCTTGGCGTCGCCGGCACTGCCAACGTCAACGTCAGCGGGGCCCGGGGCTCCGCTGGCATCGATGGCGGCAGCATGGGCCGCATCGTCTGCCGTGGCGACAGCGGCGTCTTGTGCCAAGGTGCTGCACGAATCCGCCTGCACCGTGTTGCCCACTGCGCACGTGCGCGCGCCTGCCCAGCTTTGGAAGGGCATGACGGCAAGCATCAGGAGCAGCAGCAGGAAGCGGATTGCGCGCACAAAAATTGGGGTTGGGATCACGTGTCAGGGGGTTCGACACGAAATCGAGCAAAGAATTCTACAGGATGCGGCGCCGCGGCATGTTATGGCGAAAGCATCACTTAGAGCGACGCTCAGCCCAGGATATTCCGTGCGGCGCGCGTACCCCACCAAGCCGCCTCCTCGAACACAGACACGCCGGACAGGTCCGCATGGGCAAACAGGATGCGGCCATCGGCCGCGCGCAGGGCCGCGGCCCCGGCATTGCCCAGAAAGCCCGTGCGCGGCGAGGCCATGGCGTGCCCGCGCACCGTGATTTCCACCGCATCCGCGTGGCGCCAGAAGGCGCGCCCGTAGACCGTGCGCAGATCGGTGGTGGCATAGTCCATCAGCTCGGCGGCGCTGGCCTCGGCCAGCCAGCGGCGGGTGTCGGCGAGCGAGCGCGGCGCCGCGCCGGGGCTGGCCGCAAAGTCCAGCGGACAGTACGCGGTAAAGACCGTGGCTGCCGGCTTTGCCTGCCGGATCAGTTGATGGGTACTCACCACATAGCCCAGCCCGCGTCCGCCATGCACCACGTTGTCCCACGCCAGCGGCACGCCCGGCGCTTCCGGCGGGAAGCCCTGCAGGCGGAAGCTGGACACCATCCAGGACGCGGTGGGCGGCAGGTGGCGCGCCGGGTCGAAGCCGAATTCGCGCAGCGGCGCCACGCGGGCGGCCACATGCAGGGGCATGGCGCAGATCACGCGGCGCGCGCGGATGCGGTAGAGGCGCGGTGGCCGGGCGCCAACGCCATCCGGCCACCAGGCGCACAGCACCGACACCCCACGGCCCTGCTCCTGCACTTGCAGCGCCATGCCGGGACGGCGCCAGGGCTGGTCGCCAGGTTTGACGCCGCGGTGCGCATCGGTGCGCGCCGAGAGCCGCGTCACCAGCGCGTGCAATCCATCCGGCCAGGTCAGCACGGCGCCGTCGGCCGCATCGCTTGCATGGCCCGCGCGGCTGGCGAAGTAGTACAGGCCGGCCCAGGCCGAGATCAGCTCGTGCCCCGCGCCGTAGTCGTCGCGGCAGCAGTAGTCCACATAGGTGTGCAGGGTGGGCGCGGTAAAGCCTTCGGCCAGCATCCACTGCCGCATGCTTTGCTGGTCAAGCCGGGTCCAGGCCGGGTCTTGCGAGGCCAGCGCCAGCGGGATGGCAAAGGCCTTGCGGCCGTCGCTGCCGCGCGCGCTCTTGAGCTGCTCGACGCGCGCGAGAAAGCGCGCGTGCTGCGCCGCTTCCTCGTCCGGCGCAGCGTCGCCAGGCAGCAGGCCGTCGTGCCACTTGCCATCGAAGAACAGGCGCTCGTCCGGCGCATGCACCAGCGCACGCTCGTCGAACTCGGGCCGCGCGGCGAACGGGTCGCGCTGGATTACGCCGGTGTCGGCCAGCATCTCGCGGATATGCGTGGATTCGGGCGAGGGCAGCGGCAGATAGTGCGCGCCGCGCGGGAAGGCCAGGTCGCCGCCGAAACTCCCGGCTGCCGCGTTGCCGCCGAACTCCGGGCCATCCACCAGCAGGAAATCCTTCAGGCCGCCGCGCGCCAGCTGCCACGCGGCGCTGAGCCCGGCCACGCCACCGCCGAGAATGGCAACGTCGGTCACGATCTCATCCTGCGCGGAAACGGTCGACGGCCAGCTGGCGGCATCGCGCAGCGCGTGGCCCTCGGCCATGCCGGGGCGCAGCACCACGGGCACGGGCTCGCGCAGGCCGACGCCGGCCAGGAAGCGGCTGGCATCGTCGCCCAGGCGATCGCAGCCGGATAGCAAGCCCAGGCCGCTCGCGCCAGCGCCGGCGATCAGGAAGCGGCGGCGGTCCATGCCAGCTCCGATTGCGGGGGATGCAGATCAGCGAATGACATTGCGCCAGTCCTGCTCAAAGTCATGCACCAGCGACTGCTCGTTGAGCCGGTTGGCACGCGCCTCGCGCGGCGCCATGTCGGCGGGGAAGCGGAACATCAGCGCAGTGCTGTCAGCGTCGAGGAATTTGAGCGGCACGGTGTAGCGTGTGGGCGGCGTGTAGTCGCCGCGCTTGCCCGCAACGATGAAGCCCCACTCGCCGAATGACGGCACATAGGCGTGGTAGGGCCAGGTATGCAGGCCCGCCTCGCGCAGCGTGGCGTCGATATCCCAGAACGAGCGCGGCGCAAAGTACGGCGAGGTGGACTGCACCACGGCATAGCCCTTCTGCGCGAGGTGGTGCGACATCAGCTTGTACATCGGCACCGAGTACAGCTTGCCCAGGCCGAAGTTGGACGGGTCGGGCAGGTCGACGATGATGGCGTCGAACATCTCGTTGTGCTGCTCCATCCATTGCGCGGCATCCGCATTGACCACCTGCACGCGCGCGTCCTTGAGCGAGCCCTGGTTCAGCGCCACCAGCGGCTCGCTGCGCGAGAACAGCGTGGTCATGGCGGGGTCGAGGTCGACCAGCGTCACGTGCTCGATGTTCTTGTGCTTGAGGATCTCGCGCACGGCCAGCCCGTCGCCGCCGCCGATCACCAGCACGCGGCGCGCCCACGGCAGCGCCTGCAGCACGGGATGCACCAGCGCCTCGTGGTAGCGGTGCTCGTCGCGCGAGGAGAACTGCAGGTTGCCGTTGATATAGAGGCGCATGTCGTCCTTCCAGCGCGTGATCACCAGGCGCTGGTACGGCGTGCTTTCGCTATGGATGATCTCGTCGCCGAACATGCCGCGCTCGGCCCAGTGGGTCAGCCGCCCCGAGGCCAGAAAGCCACCCGCCAGCAGCACCAGCACCAGCGAGGCGCGCAGCATGCGCGACATCACCGGCTTGAGCTCGTCGCGGAAGATATGGATGGTGACAAGCGCCACGCCCGCATTGAGCATGCCAAACAGAAAGCCGGTGCGCGACAGCCCCAGGCGCGGCGCCAGCACCAGCGGGAACACCAGCGAGACAGCCAGCGCGCCAAGGTAGTCGAACGTCAGCACGCGGCTGACCAGCTCGCCAAAGGCGGTGCGGCGCGTGTTGAGCACCCGCATGACCAGCGGGATCTCCATGCCCACCAGCACGCCAAGCACGAACACCATGGCGTAGAGCGCGGTGCGAAAGGGCGCGGACAGCCAGGCGAACACCACGAACAGGAGCGCCGCGGAGATGCCGCCGAGCAGGCCGATCAGGATCTCGATATCGATGAAGCGCGCCAGCACGTCTTCGTCCTTCACATAGCGCGACAGCCAGGAACCCACGCCCATGGCGAACAGGTAGCAGCCGATGATGGAAGAAAACTGGAGAATGGAGTCGCCCAGCAGGTAGCTGGACAGGGCGCCGGCGATCAGCTCGTAGCCGAGCCCGCAGGACGCCACGATCAACACCGAAAGAACAAGGGTACGGTCGCGCATCGGGGCTAGGGAATCGGGGGTCGGAGAGGAAGCCGGGAAGGAAGCCGGGAGGGCAGGCGTGACGCTCAGGCGAGCCGCCGCGCGATGCGCGCACGCCTGGCAAACCGCAAAAAGTTGTAATGAACCGAAATGGACAACGGATATACTTGGGCGCGAACTGCCAACGATGCTGATATCGCCAATATGGCTTCACGATTCACGGCTCGCTTACTGTTGCGGCAGCCCGGAACACCGTCGTAGAACCAGCCGGAGAACAATCAAGATGCAAGCCATCTACGCCTATGTGCTGCACCTGCTGGCCGGCCTTGCCCTGCTGGCGGTGTTCGTCGGAGTCTACACCAGGATCACGCCGTTTCGCGAGTTCGCGCTGATCCGCCAGGGCAACCTCGCGGCGGCGCTTTCGCTGTCGGGGGCGATGATCGGTTTTTGCTTTACGCTGTCGTCCAGCATCCAGCACAACGACACCTTCCTGATGTTCCTGGTGTGGTCGGTGGGGGCGATGCTGGTACAGGCGCTGGCCTACGCGGGCCTGGCGCGCGCGCTGCCCGACATGGATGCAGCGATCGAATCGAACAACATCGGCATGGGCGGCCTGATGGGCGCTATTTCAGTGACGGTCGGCTTGATCAATGCCGCCTGCCTGTCCTGACTTCCTGAACATGCTGGAACAACGCTGAGAACCTGGGGATTGCCATGAGCATCGGATCGTTCATCAAGAAGCAGTTTATCGACATCCTCCAGTGGACGGAGGACACGGACGGCGTACTGGCCTGGCGCTATCCGATGGAGGATATGGAAATCCAGTACGGTGGCAGCCTGACCGTGCGCGAGTCGCAGATGGCGGTGTTCGTCAACGAAGGCAAGATCGCCGACGTGTTCGGGCCCGGCATGCACAAGCTCACCACGCAAACGCTGCCGGTGCTGACCTACCTGAAGAACTGGGACAAGCTGTTCGAGTCGCCCTTCAAGTCGGATGTGTACTTCTTCAGCACGCGCCTGCAGATCGGCCGCAAGTGGGGCACCGCCCAGCCGATTACCATCCGCGACGCCGATTTCGGCATGGTGCGGCTGCGCGCCTTCGGCCTGTACTCGTACAAGATGGCCGACGCCGCCAGGTTCTATACCGAGATCAGCGGCACGCGCGCCGAGTACACCCGCGACGAGGTGGAAGAGCAACTGCGCAACCTGCTGATCGCCACCATGACCGCCACGCTGGGCAGCGCCTCGGTGCCCTTCCTGGACATGGCCGCCAACCAGGCGCTGATGTCGCAGACCATCCGCGACAAGCTGGCGCCGGAGTTCGAGCGCTATGGCGTGGCGCTGGATAACTTCGCGGTGACCAATGTGTCGCTGCCGGAAGAACTGCAAAAGGCCATTGACACCCGTATCTCCATGGGCATGATGGGCGATATGGCGAAGTTCACGCAGTATCAGGTCGCCACCTCGATCCCGCTGGCCGCGCAGAACGAGGGCGGCGTGGCCGGCCTTGGCGCCAGCCTGGCGGCCGGCGCGGTGATGGGCCAGGCGATGGCGGGCGGGCTTGGCGCCGCCGCCGGCGTCCAGCCTGCCGCACCCGCTGCGGCAGCGGCGCCGGCCGCAGTGGCCGCACCTGCCGACGATCCCGCCGCACGCCTGCAAAAGCTCAAGGACCTGCTCGACAAGAGCCTGATCTCCCAGGCGGAGTTCGACACCGCCAAGGCCGAGATCCTCAAGAAACTGATCGGCTGAGCGCGCGCCCTTATCCCTTAAGCATGCAAGAAATCAACTGCCCAAGCTGCGGCGCGCCGGCGGCCTTCCGCTCGTCTGCCGCGGTGATGGTGGTGTGCGAGTTTTGCCACAGCACGCTGCTCAAGGACGCCGACACGGTCAAGGACGTCGGCAAGATGTCCACCGTGCTGGAGGACTACACGCCGCTGCAGATCCACACCTCGGGCCAGTGGGACGGGCAGGGCTTCACCCTGGTCGGCCGCATCCAGCTGCGCTACGACTCCGGCCTGTGGAACGAGTGGTACCTGCTGTTCGACGACGGCAGCGACGGCTGGCTGGCGGATGCCTCCGGCCAGTACATGCTGACGCGGCGCGTCACGGCCGAGCAATCCGCCGCCCAGCTCAACGGCGTGGCGCTGCCGCGCTATGACCAGCTCACGCCCGGCACGCCCCTGTACTTCGACAAGCATCGCTACCTGGCCAGCGACGTGCGCAGCGCGCGCTGCACCGGTGGGCAGGGGGAGCTGCCGTTCGCGGTAGGCGCCGGCTGGACCGCGCAGGTTGCGGACTTCCGCGACGAAGGCCGTTTCCTCACGCTCGACTACGCCGATGGCGATCCGCCCGCCATCTATACCGGCCAGGCGGTCACGCTCGACCAGCTCAAATGCCAGCTGCTGCGCGAAGCCGACCAGATCGCCGGCACCGCCGACCGCTACCGCGGCAAGGCCGTGCCGCTGGCCTGCCCGGGCTGCGGCGGCCCGATCGCCTACCGCGCGGGTGTGGCCAGCTTCGTGGTCTGCCCGAGCTGCCACAGCGAAATCGACTGCTCCACCTCCACGGCGCTCGTGCTGGAAAAGCAGCGTGAGCTCGACGCGCTCAAGACCAGCCTGGCGCCGGGCGACATCGGCAACATCGACGGCAAGCCGTACACGGTGCTGGGCCTGATGCAGTGCACCGACAACGACGAGGAAGAAGCCTCCACCTGGGTCGAGTATCTGCTGTTCAACGAGCAGCGTGGCCTGATGTGGCTGGTGGAGCAGGACAGCGGCTGGGACCGGGTCGAGGTACTGGATACCTGGCCGCGCATGGTCTCCGGCACGGCCGCAAGCTACCAGGGCCAGACGTTCCAGCAGGGCTACGACTACGAGAGCGAGGTGCTGTACGCAGCCGGCACCTTCAACTGGCGCGTCAAGGTGGGCGACACCACGCGCCTGACCGAATTCGGCAAGCCGGCGCGCCGGCTCACGCGCGAGACCTCCGGCACGGAGATCGTCTGGACTTTGTCCACCACCGTGGCGCGCGCGCAGCTGGCGCAGTGGTTCAAGTCCAGCCCGGGGCTGGCCGAGGCCGCCCGCGCGCCGCAGGCAGCGCGCGCATCGGCTGCGGGCAATAGCGCCGACCTCGCCTTTTGCCGCAAGAGCGCCAAGGTCTACGCCATCCTCCTCGCCATCCTCAATGTCCCGGTGGCGCTCGTCACCGATCGGGGCTGGTTCACTATCGTCATCGGTTTCCTGCTGCTTTGGGTGCCGATCTGGCTGGTCCAGCGCTGGGCCGGAAAGGATTGAGTCAGCGTGCGCCTGCTTTATCTTGTCTACGGCATCATCGTGCTGTTCGGCACGACCTTCTTCAACATCGGCGAATCCACCGGTTCCGGCTCGTCCGGATACGCGAGCTCGCGTGGCTGGAGCGGCGGTTCCTCCGGCTCCAGCGGCTGGTCCTCCGGCGGCGGCCACAAATGAGCCCGCGGCCATGAACGCGCCAGCCCTGCCTTGCCCGGCCGTGCTCGGCCACCACCTGCTTGCCGACATGCAAGGCGTGGCGAGCGATCTGCTGGCCGATGCCGCACTGGTCGAGCGCGTGCTTTACCAGGCGGCGCAGGCCGCCGGCGCCACCGTGGTGGATGCGCGCTTCCGGCACTTCGGGCCGGGGCTGGGCGTGACCGGGGTGCTGCTGCTCAAGGAGTCGCACATCAGCATCCATACCTGGCCCGAGTACGGCTTTGCCGCCGTGGATGTGTTCATGTGCGGCGCCGCCCGGCCAGAGCTGGCGGTGGAGGTGGTGCGCGCGGCCTTCGTGCCGCGCACGCTTACGCTGCGCGATCAGGCGCGGGGCCCGGCGCCTGGCTGAGCGCGAAGCTGGCAAGGCTTGCCGCGATGGTCTACACTGCTGGGTAACCCCGTAATTACTACAGGGTATTTGTTGCGGTCGGGAGTGACCTGGAGTCGGCATGCGTATCGGTGAGCTTGCAAAGCACAGCAGTTGCGACGTGGAGACCATCCGCTATTACGAGCGCGAAGGCCTGCTCGACGCGCCCCAGCGCGAGGACAACGGCTATCGCCGCTACGGCGACGGCCATTTGCTGCAGCTGAACTTCGTGCGGCACTGCCGCTCCCTCGGCATGAGCCTGTCCGATGTGCGCAGGCTGCGCGACTTCGAGCGCGATCCGGCCCTGGCCTGCGACGATATCAACAGCCTGCTGGATCGCCAGATCGAGCAGATCCACGCCCAGCGCGTGGCGCTGGAGGCGCTGGAAGGGCAGTTGCGGGCACTTCGCCATACTTGCGACCAGCCCCATCCGGTCAGCGAATGCGGCATCCTGCAGAACCTGCAGCAAGCTGCCGCCGGCGCCGCCTGCGAGTGCCATCCGCATCCGGAGCGCCACGCGTAAGGGTTGCGCCCCGGTGCCTGAAAGGTGCCGGCTATGCTACGATCCCTTTACCTGCCGCGCACCAAGCTGGTGAAAAAGCGGCGGGCCGAGCCCGCGACGAAGCCTTTGAGTGAGCCATTGCTCTCGTCAGTTTCGCCGCATGGCGCGCTTTCCGGATTTTCCATTCCAATTGCTGCCGCACCCAATGACGCCTTGCTGCCTGTCGCCGATTGCTGTCGAGCTTGCCCCTGTCGGGCAGGCTGGCGCGACCGTGCGCGCAGTCCAGGCGCCGCGCGCACAAGCCAAACAGGCGATTGCCTGCCGCCGGATCAGCGCACCGCTTGATCCTGCCCGGTTCCCAGCCTGACGTTCCCCCCAACGCAGGCAGACGCTGAACCGGGCCGAGTCACTCCCTGTTCGCGGTTTTCCCGCCGGTACTGACCGCCGGTAACGGCCCACCTTGTTTCATGACCTGGCAACGCCAGGAGCCGATCCCCGACGGATCGCTCCAGCCTGTTCCGGGTCGCCGCATCGCCACTTAGCGAGGATTCATCATGACGGCATCGTCCAAACAACAACCGACCCTTTACCTGACCGAGCTCGACGTGACCCGTCTGGAGCGCATCGCGGGCCGCGCCGGCGCCGCGCCGCTGGCTGAAATGCTCGACAGCATCCTCGAGCGCGCGGCCATCGTGCCGGCCGAGGCGATTCCCAAGGATGTGGTCACCATGAACTCCAGCCTGCTGTGCGCGCTGGAGGGCGAGGCCACACCGCGCCGCTGGACGCTGGTCTACCCGGACACCGCCGATTTCGATGAAGGCCGCCTGTCGGTACTGTCGCCGATCGGCCGTGTGCTGCTGGGCGCGCGCGCCGGGCAGACCGTGAGCTACCGCCTGCCGGACGGACGTGAGCAAAGCGTCACCGTGGTGGAGCTGTCTTTCCAGCCTGAGGCCAACGGCCAGTACACCGTATAAGGCCTGGTCAAAAACTTATCCGGCACTTTTTGGGTACTTTCAGGCCGATTCAAGGCTGATTCCGGGCGCCGGTCGTGGCGCCCTGGCGCGCGCGCATCGGCGCCGCCCATCCCGCAAAACGCTAGCCCGCCAGCAAGCTGTTCGCCCGCAGACCGGCCTGAGGCCTGGGCTGGCGGGCCATCAGGCATCGCTTCGGCCACCCGCCGCGCCCCCTCGCAAGCCCTCCCGTCACGCCATTGGGCGGCCAATCCGCGCCGTTCGTCCGACTTTCCAGCGTTTCACGACTCGCAACGCACCATTCGTCGCAGTGGTATTTCTCCTTGCCCGCCAAGCCACTAATCTTCAGTCCGTGCCTGCAGCGCAACATAGATTTGCCGGGGCAGCTAGTACAGCAAATTAAAAGCAAGAACGACACAATCAGTTGAAGGAGTCCCAAATGAATGCCAAACGCATCCTTGGCGGCGTTCTCGCCGTGCTGATGGTGGCCTCGTCGGCCGCGGCACTGGCAGCGCCCGCCAACAGCAAGGTCGGCAAGTTCGACGTGTACGCCGACGCGTTGCGCACCGGCAAGTTTGATACGTTCACCGATGGCGCCAAGGCCGGCAAGTTCGACACGTTCACCGATGGCGCCAAGGCTGGCAAGTTCGACACGTTCACCGACGGCGCCAAGGCTGGCAAGTTCGACACGTTCACCGACGGCGCCAAGGCTGGCAAGTTCGACACGTTCACCGATGGTGCCCGCGGCGCTTTCCGCGGCGAGATCGCAGCCAGCTCGCTGGACAACTCGCGCGGCGGCGACGGTTCGCTGTACGGCTACCGGGTCTGAAACCGACCCCCGTGGTACCTGGAGGCCACTTTGGTGGCCGCCAAGTACTACTTTTGCTCCCCGTTTTATCTCCCACCTGCCCGGCTGACCTCCTCCTCCTTTTCTCTCCCGCCGGGTGGGTGATTTTTACCCGCCGCTCCCCGCACTAGCTGCCTTTCGTATTTCCTCCGGCAGCCTTGCAAGACCCCCACCCCGACTATCCCGAACGCCGCAGGCCGGCACGCGCCTTGTCATTCCCGTTCGCGCCCGGCACGCCTGCGCCCGATCAAGACATAGAGCAACGGCACCGCCAGCGAGCCGATCACGGTGGCGCCCAGCATGCCGCCCAGCACCCCGGTGCCGACCGCGCGCTGCGCGGCCGCACCCGGGCCGGTGCTGATCGCCAGCGGCACCACGCCCAGGATAAAGGCCAGCGAGGTCATCACCACCGGGCGCAACCGCTGGCGGGCGGCCTGGCCGGCGGCTTCCAGCAGGTCCATGCCGCCGCGGCGCAACTGCTCGGCGTATTCCACCACCAGGATGGCGTTCTTGGCCGCCAGCCCCATGATCACCACGCCGCCCACCTTGAAGTAGACGTCGTTCGGCATGCCGCGCAGCCAGATCGCCACCAGCGCGCCAACGAGGCCCGCCGGCACGATCAGCAGCACTGCCAGCGGCAAGGTCCAGTTTTCATAGAGCGCCACCAGGCACAAGAAGATGAACAACATCGACAAGGCGAACAGCCACGGCGCCTGCGTGCCGCTTTGCTGCTGCTCGAAGGCGCGTCCGGTCCAGCGCACGTCGTAGGCGCCGCCCAGCTCGCGCACCCTGGCCGTGAGGCGTTCCATGGCTGTGCCGGTGCTGTTGCCCGGCGCCACTTCGGCGTTGATGCGCACCGAGGTGAGCCCGTTGAACCGCTCCAGCGTCGCTTCGCCCTTGCCCCAGGCCAGTTCGGCGAAGGCACCCAGCGACACCATGCCACCGCTGGCATTGCGCACATGCACGCGGGACAGCTTGGCCGGGTCCATGCGGTAAGGCGCATCCGCTTGCAGGATCACCCGGCGGATACGGCCTTCGCGCGCGACTTCGTCGATATAGCGCGAGCCCAGGGTGGCCGACAGCGCATGGTGGATGGCCTGCGGCTCCACGCCAAAGCTGCGCGCGCGCTCGTAGTCGATGTGCAGGTCCAGCGCCGGCGCCGGCTGGCCAGTGGTGGCGCGCACCTCGCCCAGCGACGGCTCATCCTTGACGGCGGCAAGCAGCTTGTCGCGCGCGGCAAACAGCGCTTCGCGCCCGGAGCCGGCCTGCGCCACCAGCCGCATGTCGAGCCCGCCGGTGCTGCCCAGCTCGGGCAGGGCCGCGCCGTTATACGCGTACAGCTGCGCCTGTCCCCGCCCAGGCCACGCTTCCAGCCCGGCCTGGAGCCTGGCCAGCACTGCGTCCGCGCGTTCGTCGGCGCCGCGCTCCGACCAATCCCGCAGCGCCAGGTACATGCTGGCGCGCTGCTCGCCGTTGCCGGAATTGCTCCAGCCCAGCACGGCGAAGGTCGAGCGCACGGGATACTTGCCGGCTTTCAGCCACGCCTCCAGCGCCGCCACGGTGGCGCGCGTCTGCTCCTGCGTGGCACCCGCGGGCAGTTCCATATCGATCACCAGCTCGCCGGTGTCCTCCTCGGGCAGGAAGCCGGCGGGGATCTGCCACATCAGCACGCCACCGGCCACCGCCAGCGCCAGGTAGATGCCCAGCCAGCGCAGGCGGCGCCGCTGCAGCGCCAGTACCCAGCCGGCATAGCGCGCGGTGAGCGCCGTGAAGCCGCGCTCGAACCAGGCCAGCGGGCCGCGCTGCGGGTGCGGGGCATGGCGCAGCAGGCTGGCGCACATGGCCGGCGCCAGCGAAAGCGCGAAGAACAGCGAGAAGGCAATGGAGATCGCCAGCGTGATGGCGAAGTGCCGATAGATCACGCCCACCGCACTGCCCAGGAACGCCATCGGCACGAACACCGCGCACAGCACCAGCGTGACACCTACCAGCGCGCCGGACACTTCGCGCATCGAGCGGGCCGCCGCCTCCATGGCGTCCACACCATCTTCGCGCATGATCCGCTCGACGTTCTCCACCACCACGATGGCGTCGTCGACCAGGATGCCGATCGCCAGCACCACGCCAAACAGCGTGATCACGTTGAGAGACAGGCCAAACGCGTACAGGCAGGCCACAGTGCCAAGCAGCGAGACCGGCACCACGATCACCGGGATCAGCGTGGCGCGCAGGTTGCCGAGGAACAGGTAGAGGATCAGGAAGACCAGCGCCGTGGCTTCGCCCAGCGTGGTCAGCACGCGCCAGATCGAGCGTTCGACGAACTGCGCGCTGTCGGATGAGATCTCGTAACGCATGCCCGCGGGGAAGCCGCGCGCGGCTTCGTCAAGCGCGGCGCGCACCGCGCGCGAGGTGGCCAGTACGTTAGCGCCGTCTGCCAGCTTGAGGCCGATCGAGGCTGCCACCTGGCCGTCGTGGCGCGAGCTGTAGCGGTAGTCGCTGGCGCCCAGCTCCACCCGCGCCACGTCGCGCAGCCGTACCAGCGAGGCGTCGCCGCCGGCGCGCACCACGATCTGGCCGAAGGCCTCCGGCTCGGCGAGCGGCCGGGGCGGGCGCACCAGCGCCTGGTAGGGCTGGCCCGGCACCGCCGGCGCACCGCCGAGCTGGCCCGGGGTGACGTCGCCGTTGCGCGCCTTGATGGCCTGCTCGACGTCCGCGGCTGTCAGGCCGTAGGCGTTGAGCTTGTCGGGGTCGAACCAGATGCGCAGTGCGTACTCGGCACCATAGGGTTCCGCCTTGCCGATGCCGGGCAGGCGGCGCAGCATCGGCAGCACCGAAGCGGCGGCAAAATCGCCGAGCGCGGTTTCGTCGAGCTGGCTGTTCTGCGACACCAGCGAGACATACATGAAGGGGCTGCTGCCGGCTTGGTCCACGAAGATGCCGCCGCGGCGCACCGCCTCCGGCAACAGCGGCTCGGCTTGCATGACGCGGTTGCGCACGTTGACCTGCGCCAGCTGCGCATCGGTGCCCTGGCGGAAGCCCAGCGTGATGGTAGCGGCGCCGCCCTCGCTGCTGGCATCCAGGTAGAGCAGCCCGGGAATGCCGTGCATCTGCTGCTCCAGCACTGCGGTCACCGCATCTTCCACGGTACGCGCCGACGCGCCGGCATAGTCCGCGTAGACGATCACGGTGGGCGGCGCCACCGCCGGATACTGGGCGATGGGAATGCGGGTGAGGGCGATCAGGCCCGCCACCATGGTGAGAATGGCAATAACCCACGCGAACGCGGGCCGGCGAAGAAAAAAGGACGCCATGGCACATTGGATTGTTTTGCGCCGGCGCGGCAGCTAGCCGCCGCGCTGGCGCGGTGGAACGGATCCGG
This sequence comes from Cupriavidus sp. GW821-FHT02F09, assembly GCF_059421605.1. Taxonomy (NCBI): domain Bacteria; kingdom Pseudomonadati; phylum Pseudomonadota; class Betaproteobacteria; order Burkholderiales; family Burkholderiaceae; genus Cupriavidus; species Cupriavidus sp. GW821-FHT02F09. Next base: position 96,429 of record NZ_JBWKVH010000013.1, on the reverse strand, counting down.
CGCGCGGGCACCGCGAGATGCGAGCGGTGAAACGCGCCGGGCAGCGTGGCACAAACGCTGTGAGGGAAGTGTGTCTGGCCGTCGCTCTAGCGGGACGGTCGGGAGAAGCCGCGCAGCAGCGCCGTGAGCAGCACCTGCTGCCGATGCACCAGCGGCTGCCAGTCCTCGCGGGGCAGGTGCTCGAACGTGATATCGAGCGCGGCCAGCCCGTGCACGGCAGTCCACAGCGCGTTGGTGACATCGCCGGGGTCGTACATGGAATCGATCAGCGCGGTGGCTTGCTGGTCATGCACGCAGGCCATCAGCACCGCGTTCACCGGGTCTTCCGGGAAACGCTCGCCCCAGCGCAGGTCGATCGCGCGCTCGGCGTCGGCCGGCAGGCCCATCATCATCATCAGGTGATAGCTGTGGCGGTTGGCCAGGGCCCACGCCACATAGGCATCGAGCACGGCCGGCAACGCCAGGGCAGGCGTACCCGCGGCGGCGCGCGCGGCGGCCAGTGCCGCCGCGAGGCGTACCCAGTCCTGCGCGCACAGCTCGAACAGCAGTGCGGTCTTGTCGTCGAAATGCCGGTAGATGGCGGCCGCGCTATAGCCGCAGCGCTCGCCGATGCGGCGCAACGTGACGCCGCTGAAGCCCGCCTCGGCAAACAACGCGCGGGCAGCATTGAAAAAGGCTTCGCGCACACTTTCGCGCCGCAGCTCGGCACCGCTGACCCGCGCAACGGGCGCGCCGGCGCGTGCGGCAACCGGCGTGGCGGGTGCACTCACGGGCGGGGCCGACAGGCTGGATTGCGTTGGGCGGGTGGCGGACATGGCCGCGATTATAAACACCGCTCACTTTGTGAACAACGTTTACATGGCGAATTCAGCACAAATAAGTGCCCCACCAGCGAGGGGGCGCTGCCCGGAGCGCCGGCGCAGCGCGGTCATCCAGCGGCGTGGCTCAGAGTTGCTTGGCCGCGAAGGTGTCGCACTTGCGGATGTCGCCGCTGGTCAGGCCCTGGCGCAGCCAGCGCGTGCGCTGCTCGCTGGTGCCGTGGGTGAACGCCTCTGGCACGACATAGCCCTGGGCCTGCTTTTGCAGGCGGTCGTCGCCGATGGCGGCGGCGGCCTTGAGGCCTTCCTCGATATCGCCGGGCTCCAGCAACTGCTGGTTCATGCGCTCTGCGGTAGCGGCCCATACGCCGGCCAGGCAATCGGCCTGCAGTTCCACGCGCACCGACAACTGGTTGGCCTGCGCCTCGCCCATGCGGCGGCGCGCGGCGTCGACCTTGCCCGACACGCCGAGCAGGTTCTGCACATGATGGCCAATCTCGTGGGCAATCACGTAGGCCTGGGCAAAATCGCCGCCAGCCCCGAAGCGCTGGCGCAATTCATCGTAAAAGGCCAGGTCGATATAGACCTTCTGGTCGCCCGGGCAATAGAACGGCCCCATGGCCGACTGGCCCGTGCCGCAGGCGGTAGGCGTGGCGCCCGAGAAGATCACCAGCGTGGGCGGCGCATAGCGGCGGTTGAGATCGGTCTCGAAGATATGCGACCAGGTGCGCTCGGTGTTACCGAGCACCTTGCGCACGAAGACCGTCATCTGGTCCTTGGCGGGGGGATGGCTGGGCACATGCTGCTGTTGCGGCGCTTGCTGCTGCGAGCCCTGCAGCACCGAGGCGCCCTGCATGATCACGGAAGGGTCGATGCCAAAGAAATAAGACGCCGCCAGCGCCACCAGGATGGTGCCGATGCCGAGCGTCTTGGGCCCCGCGCCAAAGCCGCCGAAACCGCCGGAGCCTTCACCCCGGCGGTCTTCTACATTCTGGCTTTCGGCTTCGTCGTCGAGACGCATGGTGGCTCCGCATTACTGGTTGATCGCCGCGGCAAAAAGGTGGCCGCAGCGTGTCGATCAGTATAGCAACGGCAATGCCGCCAACGCATGCGTGTGGTGTATCAGGCGGTAACCGCCGGTGCCGTGCTGGCAGTGGCTTGCCCCTGCGCCTTGCCCGGCTCCGCGCCGCCGATTTCGGCCACGCGCAGCAGGTTGGTGGTGCCGCCCTGGCCAAACGGCATGCCTGCCGCGATGGTGATCTGGTCGCCGGGTTCGGCATAGCCTTCCGCCAGCGCCGCGCGGGTTGCCGCATTCACCATCTCGTCCACGCTTTGCACGTCCGGGCTGACGGTGGAATGCACGCCCCACGCAATCGCCAGCCGCCGTGCGATTTCCAGGTTCGGCGTGATGCTGACGATGGGCGCGCACGGCCGCTCGCGTGCGGCGCGCAGCGCGGTGGAGCCCGACGAGGTGTAGGTGACGGTAGCCACCGCGCCGATGATCTGCGTGACCTCGCGCAGCGCCGCGCAGATCGCATCCTGGCGGGTGGACAGCGGCGCCTCATGCCCCGCGTCCAGCAGGTTGCGGTACAGCGGATCGCGCTCCACCTCGGTGATGATGCGGTTCATGATGGCCACCGCCGGCACCGGGTGGCGGCCGTTGGCCGACTCGGCCGACAGCATCACCGCATCGGCGCCGTCATAGATGGCGCTGGCCACATCGGACGCCTCGGCGCGCGTGGGCACCGGCGAATCGATCATCGATTCCAGCATCTGCGTGGCGATCACGATGGGTTTGCCGTGCTGGCGGCAGATGCGCAAGATGCGCTTCTGCACACCCGGCACACGCTCCGGCGGCAGTTCCACGCCCAGGTCTCCGCGCGCCACCATCACCGCATCGGACACGCGCACGATTTCCTCGAGCTGCTGCAGCGCGGCGGGCTTTTCGATCTTGGACAGCACGCCGGCACGGGTGCCGATGATCTCGCGCGCTTCCACGATGTCGGCCGGGCGCTGCACGAACGACAGCGCGATCCAGTCGGCGCCCAGCGCCAGCGCGAAGTCGAGGTCCTTGCGGTCCTTCTCGGTCAGGGCGGGGATCGGGATCACGGCGTCGGGCACGTTCACGCCCTTGCGGTCGGACAGCGTGCCGTGGTTGACCACGCGCGTGGCGATGCTGCCGCTGGCCACCGCCTCGATCTTCAACTGCACCTTGCCGTCGTCGATCAGCAGCGACTGACCCGGCGCGGCCACCCGGAACAGTTCCGGATGTGGCAGGTGCACGCGGGTGGCGTCGCCCGGGCTGGGGTCGCTGTCGAGCACGAAGGCGTCGCCGGCCTTGACCGCCACCTTGCCCGCGGCGAAGGTGCCGATGCGCAGCTTGGGGCCTTGCAGGTCGGCCAGCACGGCGATGGGGCGGCCGGTCTCGGCCTCGACCTGGCGCACGGCGTCGTAGCGGCGCTTGTGGTCGTCGTGCGAGCCGTGGCTGAAGTTCAGGCGGAAGACATCCGCTCCGGCTTCGAACAACTGACGGATCACCTCGATGTCGGTGCTGGCCGGTCCGAGCGTGGCAACGATCTTGGCTTTGCGCTGGCGTCTCATTTTGTCTCCTCTTCCAATCTCGGGCGGCGCGCCGCGATGGGCGCGCCGTTGTTCAAATTCAGGGCTTACACAATCAGGATGGCGCGGAAATCGTTCACATTGGTACGGGTCGGGCCGGTAACGATCAGGTCGTCCAGGCCGGCGAAGAAGCCGTAGCCGTCGTTGTTGCCGAGGTGCGCGCGCGCGGACAGTCCGCGTGCCTCGGCACGGGTCAGCGTATCGGGGGCGAGCAACGCACCGGCGTTGTCTTCGGAACCATCGATGCCGTCGGTGTCGCAGGCAATGGCATGCACGCCCGGCAGGCTGTCCAGTGCGACCGCGAGCGCCAGCAGGAATTCGGCATTGCGCCCGCCGCGGCCGCTGCCGCGCACCGTCACCGTGGTCTCGCCGCCGGACAGGATCACGCAAGGCTTCCTGAACGGCTGGCCATGCCGCGCAACCTGCCGCGCGATGGCGGCATGCACCAGCGCCACATCGCGCGATTCGCCTTCGATGCTGTCGGACAGGATGTGGGCTTCAACGCCCAGCTCGCGCGCGCGCGCCGCCGCGGCTTCCAGCGATTGCTGCGCGGTGGCCAGCGTGACGCTGCGATGGCCGTCGAAGCGCGCATCGCCGGGCTTGGGCGTTTCGCCCGCGCCGCTCTCCAGGTGCGCGCGCACATTGGCGGGCACGTCGATGCCGTACTTGGCGATCACCGCCAGCGCATCGGCGCAGCTGGTGGCGTCGGGCAGGGTCGGGCCGCTGGCGATCAGCGTGGGATCGTCACCGGGAATATCGGAAATCAACAGGGTCTCGACGCGTGCGGGCGCACAGTGCAATGCCAGCCGGCCGCCCTTGAGCGCCGACAGGTGCTTGCGCACGCAGTTCATCTCGCCGATGTTGGCGCCGCTCTTTAGCAGCGCGCGGTTCACGGCTTGCTTGTCGGCAAGCGTGATGCCGTCGGCCGGCGCGGCCAGCAGCGCGGAGCCGCCGCCGGAGATCAGGCACAGCACCAGGTCGTCGGCGGTCAGGCCCTTGACCAGCGCCACCATGCGCTGCGCGGCGCGCTGGCCGGCTTCGTCGGGCACCGGGTGCGCGGCCTCCACCACCTCGATACGCTGGCACGGCGCGCCATGTCCGTAGCGCGTCACAACCAGTCCGGAAATCTCGCCTTGCCAGTGCGCCTCGACGGCTTGCGCCATGGCGGCGGCGGCCTTGCCGGCACCGATCACCACCGTGCGGCCCTTGGGCGGCGTGGGCAGTTGCGGCGGCAGGCAATGGCTGGCGCTGACGGCGGCAACCGCGGTATCGAACAGGTCGCGCAGCAGGGCGCGCGGATCGGTGAGTCCGGCAGGGCGCTGGGGCGCCAGCAAGGTAGGGTAGGAATCGGTGGCGAGCATGACGGGATCCGGAAGTGCTGCGTTCCCGGCCGCGAGCGGCCGGGAGTGATGCTGGCCTGCCGAGGCAGGCCGTGATGGCGCTGCTGGCTTACTTGGCGCCGCCCTTGGCGATCTCATGGTTGGACATGATCTCGATGGCGCGGCACAGTGCCGAGTGGTCCTGTTTGCCCAGACCGTTGGCGGCGCAGGTGTTGAACAGCTCTTGCGCGGTGGCGGTGTTGGGCAGTGCCACGCCCAGCGCCTTCGCGCCTTGCAGCGCGAGGTTCAGGTCCTTCTGGTGCAGCTCGATGCGGAAGCCCGGATCGAAGGTGCGCTTGACCATGCGCTCACCATGCACTTCCAGGATGCGCGAAGCCGCGAAGCCGCCCATCAGCGCCTGGCGCACGCGCGCCGGATCGGCGCCCGCCTTGGAGGCGAACAGCAGCGCTTCGGACACGGCCTGGATGTTCAGCGCCACGATGATCTGGTTGGCCACCTTGGTGGTCTGGCCGTCGCCGTTGCCGCCGACCAGCGTCACGTTCTTGCCCAACAGGTCGAACAGCGGCTTGACCTCGTCGAACGATTCTTGCGGACCACCGACCATGATGGTCAACGATGCGGCCTTCGCGCCCACTTCGCCGCCGGACACCGGTGCATCCAGGTAGGCAGCGCCGAGCTTGTTGACGCGCGCGGCGAAATCCTTGGTGGCGATCGGCGAGATCGAGCTCATGTCGACCACGATCTTGCCGTGCGCGGCTTCCTTGCCGGCGCCCTTGAGTGCGGCGGCCACGCCCTTCTCGGCGAACAGCACGGCTTCCACGTGCGGGGTGTCCGGCACCATGATCACGATGATGTCCGCGCGCTTGGCCACTTCCTCGGCGCTGGTGCAGACCGTGACGCCGGCATCGACCAGCGCTTGCGGTGCGGGGTTCACGTCATGCACGAACAGCGTGTGGCCGGCCGCGCGCAGGTGGCCCGCCATCGGTGCGCCCATGATGCCCAGGCCGATAAAGCCGATGTTGCGTTGGTTTGCCATGTGATGTCTCCTTGATGGGATCGTTGAATGTTTGTGGATTTGCTTGTTCCGCTTACTGCACGCCGTGTTCCGCGCGCCAGCCCAGGCCTTCCACCGTGGTCGTGCGCGGCTTGTACTCGCAGCCGACCCAGCCGCCGTAGCCGATCTCATCGAGCCACTTGAACAGGAAGTGGTAGTTCAGCTCGCCGGTGCCCGGCTCATTGCGCCCCGGGTTGTCGGCCAGCTGCACGTGCTTGATCTTCGGCAGGTTGGCTTTGAGCGTGGCGGCGATTTCGCCTTCCATGCGCTGCATGTGATAGATGTCGTACTGCACGTAGAGGTTGGGCGCGTTGACCTGTGCGATCAGGTCCAGCGCCTGCTGCATGCGCGACAGGAAGAAGCCGGGGATGTCGAAGGTGTTGATCGGCTCGACCAGCAGGTCGATCTGCTCGGCGCCGAGCGCCTGCGACGCGAAGCGCAGGTTTTCCACCAGCGTTTCCTGGGCCTGCTCGCGCTTGACGTTCTGCGGCTGGATGCCGACCAGGCAATTCAGCTGGCGCACGCCCAACACCTTGGCGTACTTGATCGCCTCGCCCACGCCGTCCTGGAACTCGCTCACGCGGTCCGGGTGGCAGGCAATGCCGCGCTCGCCCGCTTCCCACTTGCCCGCGGGCAGGTTGTGCAGCACCAGGTCGAGCTGGAAGCGGTTGAGCCGGTCGGCGATCTGGTCGGCGTGAAAGGCGTAGGGGAAGAGGAACTCCACGCCGCGGAAGCCCGCGCGCGCGGCGGCTTCAAAGCGGTCGAGGAAAGCCACTTCGTTGAACAGCATGGTCAGGTTGGCGGCAAGTTTTGGCATGGATGTCTCCGGATGACTTGTCTTGTGATTCCGCTCGCGCGGAGGCGGTGATTGGGGGGCGCATCAAGGGTACAGCGGGGATGCAGCGCTGCGCGCGGGCTCGTGGCCCGCGCTTGTCAGCCTGCTGTGCTTACGCCGTTTCCACTTCTTCCTTGAGGATGGCTTCCTCGATGTCTTCGATCGGCTCGAACTCGTTGATGTTGTCGATCTCGGTGCCCATCGCGATATTGGTCACGCGCTCCAGGATCACTTCCACCACCACGGGCACCGAGAACTCGGCCATCAGGTCGCGCGCTTCGGCAAAGGCCGGCGCGATGTCTTCCGGCTTGAACACGCGGATCGCCTTGCAGCCCAGGCCTTCCACCACCTTCACGTGGTCCACGCCGTAGCCGTTGAGCTCAGGCGAGTTCACGTTGTCGAAGGCCAGCTGCACGCAGTAGTCCATCTCGAAATTGCGCTGCGCCTGGCGGATCAGGCCGAGGTAGGAGTTGTTCACCACCAGGTGGATGTACGGCACCTTGAACTGCGCGGCCACGGCCAGTTCTTCGATCATGAACTGGAAGTCGTAGTCGCCCGAGATGGCCACCACATCCGATTCCGGCGAGGCCACCTTCACGCCGATCGCGGCGGGGATGGTCCAGCCTAGCGGGCCGGCCTGGCCGCAGTTGATCCAGTGGCGCGGCTCGTTGACCGACAGGAACTGCGCGGCGGCGATCTGCGACAGGCCGATGGTGGACACGTAACGCACATCGCGCGGGAAGTACTGGTTCATCTCGCGGTACACGCGTTGCGGCTTGACCGGCACGTTGTCGAAATCGCTCTTGCGCTGCATGGTGCGGCGGCGCTTTTGCACGTCCGCCACCCAGCTCTTGCGGCACGGCAGGCGGCCGGCCATCTTCATCTCGCGCGCCACTTCCACGAACTGCTCCAGCGCGGCCTTGGCATCGGAGACGATGCCCAGGTCCGGGCCAAACACGCGGCCGATCTGGGTAGGCTCGATATCCACGTGCACGAACTTGCGGCCCTTGGTGTAGACCTCGACGCTGCCGGTGTGGCGGTTGGCCCAGCGATTGCCGATGCCGAGCACGAAGTCCGATGCCAGCATCGTGGCGTTGCCGTAGCGGTGCGACGTCTGCAGGCCAACCATGCCGGCTTGCAGCGGGTGGTCGTCGGCCAGCACGCCCCAGCCCATCAGCGTGGGGACCACCGGCACGTTGACCAGCTCGGCGAATTCCACCAGGAGCTCGGCCGCGTCGGCGTTGATCACGCCGCCACCGCACACGATCAGCGGGCGCTCAGCCGCGTTGAGCATGGCGATGGCCTTCTCGATCTGCGCTCGTGAGGCAACCGGCTTGTACGGGGCGAGCGGCTGATAGGTTTCCGGATCGAACTCGATCTCGGCAACCTGCACGTCGAACGGCAGGTCGATCAGCACCGGGCCCGGGCGGCCCGAGCGCATCAGGTGGAAAGCTTGCTGGAACACTTGCGGCACCAGCGCCGGCTCGCGCACGGTCACCGCCCACTTGGTCACCGGCTTGGCGATCGACTCGATGTCGACGGCCTGGAAGTCTTCCTTGTACAAACGGGCGCGCGGCGCCTGGCCGGTGATGCAGAGAATGGGGATGGAGTCAGCCCAGGCCGAGTACAGGCCGGTGATCATGTCGGTGCCGGCCGGGCCCGAGGTGCCGATGCACACGCCGATATTGCCGGCTTCGGCGCGGGTGTAGCCTTCGGCCATGTGCGAGGCGCCTTCCACGTGGCGGGCCAGGAAATGGTCGATGGTGCCGGCCCGGCGCATGGCCGAGTAGAACGGGTTGATGGCGGCGCCGGGCACGCCGAACGCGGTGGTGATACCTTCTTTTTCCAGCACGGCGATGGCCGCGTCAACTGCTCTCATCTTCGGCATGTCTGTCTCCAATCGTTGATGCGATGTTTTGTGAATGGCTATGAATGGCTGCGAATCACTGTTGGAGTCCATGCTATTCCCGCAAGCGGGTTGGGATAAAGGGAAGGGAGATCAGTTGATTCGATACCCGTGATATCGAATGAGGGCGCCCGAGGCAGAAAACACGATCGCCCGACGCGGTCTGGCGCGTGTCATGGAACTACGTTGTGTGACGGCAACGATACGTAGGAAATTGCGGGAAAAGCCCGCCCGACGGTCCCGGTGCGCACCCTGCGGCCCGCTAAATGGCGACAATGTGCGGGTATCGCGCCAGTACCTGTGCCAAGGCACGGCGCAGGAACCACCTATTGCCAACCCAACCGCCATGCATACCAGGCTCCCTCCCACCCGCGAGCTGCTTGACGCGCTCAAGCGCAAGCCGCCCGCCGCATCCGATACCGCCGGTTCGCCCGCGGCCGCCATGAACCTGATGCGGCTGCAAAGGGGCCTGCTGGTGCTGTTCTGGGCTTGTTCGGTGGCTGCGCTGCTAGTGACCGGCGCTGTGCTGTACACCAAGTACCAAATCAGGCAGACGCCGGCGCCATGGCTGGCGCGGCTGGTCTATAGCTTGCTGGGCGGCAGCGTGGCGGGGCTGGCAGCGCTGCTGCTCACGCACCTGCCGGCGCTGGCGCGCAAGTTGCGCGATCCGCTCGGGGCATTGGCCGACCAGGTCGACCGGCACGATGAGACGGAAAGCGCGCTGCTGCGCTCGCTGGCGCGCGTCCCCGCCCAGGCGCTGCGCGCCAGGGCACGGCGGGTGGAGATGCAGTTACGGATGTGGGAGGGCATGGCGAGGACGATCGGTTTGCTGATCGCGGTCAGCCCGGCCGCGCTGGTGCTGGTCACGGGCCTGTTCGAGTTGCCGCGCAAAGGCGGCAGCCTGCTGCCGCTGCTGTCGCTCTACGGCCTTGTCTTCGTGTCGGGCGCGGCGCTGGCGGTCTTCCTGCAATTGCAGGTCAGCCGGCCGTTGCGCCGGCTTGCCTACGTGCTCGGCGAAGCGGCGCAGATCAGCGCGCAGCTGGAAAAGGCGCCAACGCCGCCCGCGGCGGCATCGGCAGTGGTCGCCGCCGTACCCGTTGCAGCGCCCATTGCAGCGCCCGCATCCGCGGTCCCATCTCCGGCGCCGGTACCGCCCGAAGTCCTCCATGCAAGCGCGCCCGGGGATGCAGCCGCGACCTCGCCAGAAGAGGATGCCGCGGCGCAAGTGGACCACGCGGACCACGCAGCAGCGGGTCCGCCCACGCTGCCTGCGCTGCCTCAACCCGCCAGGTAGGTCTGGGCCAGCCGGACCCAGCAAGCCGCGCCCAGCGGCAGCACCTGGTCGTTGAAGTCGTAGCCCGGGTTGTGCACCATGCAGCCGCCAAACTCGCCTTCGCCGTTGCCGAGGATCAGGTAGCAGCCCGGCACCTCGTTGAGCATCCACGCAAAGTCCTCGCTGCCGTTCAGGCCCTTGGGGGCTTGCGTCACGACTTTGTCGGTGCCGACCAGATCGGCGCAAACCTGCTGCGCCAGCGTTGTTTCGGCCTGCGTGTTGACCATCGGCGGCGTTAGCTGGCGATAGTCGATGTGCGCCTCCACGCCGTGCGCCTGCGCGGTCAGGCTGACGATCTCGCGGATGCGCTGCTCCACCAGCGCGCGCGTCTCCGGGCGCGCCGCGCGCACGTTCAGGCCCAGCGTGACTGATTCCGGAATCACGTTGTGCGTGGCGCCGCCACGGATAAAGCCCACCGACAGCACGGCCGTATCGTCCGGCGCCACATTGCGCGCCACCACCGTCTGCAGCGCGGTGACGATGGCCGCGGATGCTGCGATCGGATCGCGCGCGCGGTGCGGCATGGCGCCATGCCCGCCCACGCCCTTGATGGTCACGTCGGCCACGTCGGACGACAAGCTCACCGGGCCGGGCAGCACGCGGAAGGTGCCGGCGGGCACGCCCGGCATATTGTGCAAGGCGAACACGGCATCGCACGGGAAACGCGTGAACAGGCCATCCTCGATCATCGCGCGCGCGCCGCAAAGGTTTTCCTCGTCGGGCTGGAAGATCAGGTTGAGGGTGCCATCGAAATCGCGGCTATCTGCCAGCGCCTTGGCGGCGGCCAGCAGGATGGCGGTGTGGCCGTCGTGGCCGCACGCGTGCATCTTGCCCGGGATCTTGCTGGCATACGGCAGGCCCGTGGCCTCGACGACCGGCAACGCATCCATGTCGGCGCGAATGCCCAGGCGGCGCTTGCCGTTACCCAGCTTCAACTGCCCCACCACGCCGCTCTTGCCGATGCCCGTGTGCACCTCGTAGCCCCAGCTCTCCAGCAAGGTGGCCACCAGCTTGCTGGTGGCGCCAACCTCGAAGCCGAGCTCAGGCTGGGCGTGGATCTGGCGGCGGATGCCGATAAAGGTCTCGGCATCGATCTGGATCGCCGGCAGCAGATGCGGCAGCAACTGGAAGGGCGTCAGGGTCGGTTCGCGGGTCATGTGTTTATCCTTTGCTGCAAGTCGGCCAGCCTGGCCGGGTAGAGGAGGAGAGCGCTCAATGCGCTTGGGCGTTTTCGCGGATCGTCAGCACCGCGAGGATGGTCACCGTGCCGCAGGCCATCATGTAGAAGGCGGGCGCCATCGGGTTGCCGGTCTTGGCCAGCATCCAGGTGACGATGAACTGGCAGGAACCGCCGAACACCGTCACGCCAACCGCGTAGATCACCGACAGGCCGCTGGCGCGCACATGGGCCGGCAGGAGTTCCATCATCATCAGCAGCATCGGCGTGGAGCCCAGGTAGACGCTGGCGGTCAGCAACGCGGACAGCGACAGCACCAGCGGCACGCTCGGGTAATGGGTCATCAGCCAGAACGCGGGATAGAGGCACACCAGCGTGAAGGCCATCGAGCCCAGCACCAGCGGCTTGCGGTGCGGCAAGCGGTCGGCCAGCGTGCCGGCCACCAGCGACATCACCAGGCACACCACACCCGTCACGCAGCCCGACAGCAGCGACAGCGATGGCGGCAGATGCAGTTCGCGGATCATGTAGGTGGGCATGAAGTACACCACCAGGTAGGTGGCGACCGTGCCGCCGATGATGGTCAGGATGCCCTTGACCACAGTGCCGCCATGCTCGCGGAACAGCGTGCCGAGCGGGCTGGGCGCGTGCGCCTCGGCCGTGTGCGTCTCGTCCAGGTGAGCGCGGATATACAGGCCCACAGGTGCAATCAGCAGGCCCAGCACGAAGGGCACGCGCCAGCCCCAGCTTTCCAGCGAAGCCTGCGGCAGCACGCCATAAAGAATGGCGGCCGTGAGCGCGCCCAGCGTCGCCGCGATGCCCTGGCTGCCGAGTTGCCAGCTGACGCGAAAGCCGCGGCCCTTGACGCCGCCGGACTCCATCAGCATGGCGGTGGAAGCGCCAATCTCGCCGCCCAGCGAAAAGCCCTGCAGCAGGCGTCCGGCCACGATCATCACCGGCCCGAACAAGCCAGCGACCGCGTAGGTCGGGGCAAAGGCCAGGCACATCGTGCCAATCACCATCAGGCCGATGGTCAGCGTCATTGCCGCCTTGCGGCCATGGCGGTCCGCGTAGTTGCCGATCACAAAGCCGCCCAGCGGCCGCATCACGAAGCCGATGCCGAAGGTCGCCACCGCCAGCAGCAGCGAGCCGTATGCGCTGTCGGACGGAAAGAACAGCTTGCCGATCAGCAACGCGAAGAAGCTGTAGACGGTGAAGTCGTACATCTCGAGCGCATTGCCGATCGAGCAGGCGGCGATCAGGCGGGACTGGCTCTGGCGCGGCGGGCTCGCGGGCTTGGCCTGAGAAGGGGCCAGCGAGGGCGCCGCGGGCAGGGTGGCATCGTTCATGTCGGATCTCCACGAACTGGTTGAGGGGGTGAGGGGGTGGGGGCCGTGGAGGCCGGCGCTTGCCGGGCATCCATCGCGGGAAAGTGGGGACTCCCTGGCGATGAAGTATTGAGGCAAACACGGCAAGCCAAAAATCATATATTTTCATCCTGATAACCAAATGGCATCGCCGTCATAACCACCGTCGCGCCGCTATCGGTACAAGTACCGAGAAGCCTTGTGCCATGGGCATTCGCGGCGCAGCACCGGGTGCGCGCAGTAGTGCCGCCAACGGCGCTTGGGCACGGCTCCGGGGCGGCGCGCACCGTTGCGGGGCGCCTGGAAGAACATAAAAAGAGGAAAAGCCAAGATGAAGCTGCAGCAACTACGCATCCTGCTGGCGGTGGCCCAGCACGGCAGCATCCACGAAGCCTCGCGCAGCCTCCATGTGTCGCAGCCGGCGCTGTCCAAAGCCATCGCCGAACTGGAACGCGAACTCGGCGTCACCCTGATGTCGCGCTCCGTGCGCGGCGTCAGCCTGACCGCCTATGGCGTGGCGCTGGTCAAGCGCGCCAGCCTGGTGGAGCAGGAACTGCGGCATGCGCTGGAAGACATCGAAGCCATCCGCGGCCACGCCGACGCGCAGCTCAACATCGGCTTCACCGCGGTGGCCTCCAGCGGCCCGCTGCCCGACGCCATGGCCGCGTTCCGCAAGCGCTTTCCCAATGTCGCCCTGCGCGGCTTCGAGCTGCGCCCGCAACAGATCCTCGAAGGCCTGCGCGAAGGCCGGCTCGACCTCGGCCTGATCTCCACCAACAGCGGCCCCGGCACCGGCACCTTCCAGTGGGAACCGCTGTTTTCCACCGGAATGTCGCTGGCCGTGCGCGCCGGCCATCCGCTGCGGCGGGTACGCCGGCTGAGGCCGCTGCTCGACGCCGACTGGCTCGTCCTCGACCCGCTCGACGACCCCGGCAGCCCGCTCGCCAGCGTGATGCGGCTGCACCGGCTCGACATGCCCAAGCGCGTGGTGCAGAGCGCCTCCAACCTGCTCGGCCTGCAGTTGGCCACGCGCACCGACCTGATCAGCATGTGGTCCGACTTCGTCTTCGACGGCACCGGCCCGCTGCGGCTCGATCCTTCGTCATTGATCCGACTGCCGATCAGCGACGAACTACCCGAGTTCCGCGTGTTCCTCGTCTACCGCTCGGAAGACCTGATGACCCACGCCTGCGCCGAGTTCAGCAAGGAGGTACGGCATTGCGCGCAAACGATGCCGCGAGGGCGGCCCGCGGTGCGTGCGGGCAGGTGAGTGCAGTGATGCATTGTCGGAGCGCTTGATCGGGCACGAATGGCCCGATGGCGGACGCCAGGTCCGGGCCTCCCGCCTGATATCTCATTCCTCATTCCTCATTCCTCATGCCCCCACCCAAATCGCCTCCATAGCCCCCAGCACATGCCCGCCGCCTTCAAATGCGCCACAATGACGCCCAGGAGACACACAGCATGGACAAGCTAAAACAGATCGAAGCCTTTATCGCTGTCGTCGAACACGGCAGCATGGCTGCGGCCGCGCTGACGCAGGGGGTGACGCCGGTGATGATCGGGCGCCGCATCAATGCGCTGGAGGCGCGCATCGGCGTGAAGCTGCTGCACCGCTCAACGCGGCGCATCGTGGTGACGGAGCAAGGCGCGGCGTTCATGGAGCAGTGCAAGAAGGCCCTGGCGGACCTGGACCGGGCCGAGATGCTGATCGCCGAAGGCAAGCACAAGGCGACCGGCCACCTGATCGTGTCGGCCCCGGCGGCGTTCGGGCGCAAGCATGTGGCGCCGCATGCGCCGGCGTTCCTGGCGGCGAACCCCGAGGTGCAGATTTCCTTCAACCTGACCGACCGCGTGGTGGACCTCGTGCGCGAGGGCTATGACGTGGGCATCCGCATTGGCGGGGCCATCGATCCAAACTTTGTCGCGATCAAGCTGGCGACCAACAAGCGCGTGGTCTGCGGCACGCCGGCTTACTTCGCACGCTACGGCGTGCCGCAGACACTGGACGACCTGGCGCAGCACAACTGCCTGGCGTTCAACCTGCAGGGAGGCCAGCAGCGCGGCTGGTATTTCCAGCAAGACGGCAAGACGGTGACGGTGCGCGTCAATGGCAACCTGGATTGCAACGACGGCGAGTTGCTGCATCGCTGGACGGGCGAGAGCCTGGGGCTGGGCTGGCGCTCCACCTGGGAAATCCTGCCGCAGCTGGAGAGCGGGGAGCTGATCACGGTGCTGGATGAGTATGCGCTGCCCGATTACGACATCCTTGCGGTGTACCCGCAGCAGCGTCCGGTGCCGGCAAAGATCCGCTTTTTTATCGAGCACCTGAAGGCAGCGTTCGCGGTGCCGGGCTACTGGACCGGGCGGCAAGGACGATGATGGCGGCGTGGCTCGCGGACGCGGTCGTCCTTTTTCACCTCGCCTTTATCGTCTTCGTCATGCTGGGCGGTTTGCTGGTGTTGCGCTGGCCGCGCATGGCCTGGCTGCATCTGCCGGCAGCGGCCTGGGGCGTGGTGGTGGAGTGGAGCGGATGGATCTGCCCGCTCACGCCGCTGGAAAATGCGCTGCGCCAGCGCGCGGGGCAGCAAGCCTATGGCGGGGATTTTGTGCAGCACTACGTGCTGGCGCTGATCTATCCCGATGGCCTCACGCGCGAGATCCAGATGGTGCTTGGCGCCGTGGTACTGGCGCTCAACCTGGCGGTCTACGTGGCGCTCTATTGCCGGATGCGGCGCCAGCGAACGCGTCGGCACGCCTGAGCGCGCAAGACGCAAAACGCAAAACGCAAGGCGCAAGGCGCAGATCGCAGATCGCCAGGCACCTCAGCCCGCACCACGCAACACTACGACGCCGGCTTGAACGCTGCTGCCCGCTTTTCCATATTGGCGATCACTGCTTCGCGCTGGTTGGCGCCGCCGATCAGCCGGTCCTGCTCGACCGATTCGGCCAGCAGAATGGCGGCACCGTCGCCGTCTTCGCTCACCTGCATCAAGCGCTTGGCGGCGCGGATTGCGTCCGGGCTGCGGTTGGCGATGTCGCGCGCGGTGGCTAGCGCGGCGGCGCGCGGGTCGTCCACCACGGCGGTGGCCAGGCCCAGCGCGCAGGCTTCTTCGCCAGTGACGATGCGGCCGCTGTAGATCAGCTCGCGCAGGCGGTCGGGGCGCACCAGGCCGCGCATCAGCAGCATGCCGGCCATGTCGGGCACCAGCCCCCACTTGATCTCCATCACCGACATGCGCGTGTCCGCGGTGACATAGCGCAGGTCCGCGCCGAGCGCGACCTGCAAGCCGCCGCCGAACGCCACGCCGTGCACAGCGGCGATCACCGGCACCGGCAGTTCGCGCCACACCATGCAGGCGAACTGCGGGCGATTGGCGATGCCGTGGCTGCGCGCCGCGAGGCGGCCCGCGGCGATGGCGTCGCCCTGGCCATTGCCCAGCCCGGCCATGCTCTGCATATCGAGCCCGGCGCAAAATGCGCGGCCTGCACCCGACAGCACAACGGCGCGCAAGTCCGGTTCGCGCGCGAGACGCTGGCCGGTCTCGATCAGCGCGTCGAACATGGCGGGGTCGAGCGCGTTCATCTTGTCGGGCCGGTTGAGCCTGACCTCGGCCACGCCATCTTCGATGGTCAGGATGATGCGTTCGCTGCTGGTGCTCATCTTGCATTGCTCCTTGCTGGAATCGGGTCCTGCGCCGTGGGCAGGACATAGTCTTTGAATTGCTCGCGCAGCTTCACCTTGAGCAGCTTGCCCGTGGCGGTGTGGGGCAGCGAGTCGACAAAGGCGACGTCGTCGGGCACCCACCATTTGGCGACGCGCGCGGCGAGAAACGCGAGCAGTTCGGCGGCGCTCACGTCCTTGCCCGCGCGGCGCACCACCACCAGCAGCGGGCGCTCTTGCCACTTGGGATGTGGCACGCCCACGACGGCGGCTTCGGCCACGGCGGGATGGCCCATGGTGGCATTCTCCAGGTCGATGGAAGAAATCCACTCGCCGCCGGACTTGATCACGTCCTTGGCGCGATCCACCAGCTGCACATAGCCGTCGGCATCGATATTGGCGACGTCGCCGGTGTCGAACCAGCCGTCGGCGTCGAGCGCGTCGTGCTCTGCCTTGAAGTACGCCGAGGCGATCCACGGCCCGCGCACCTTGAGCCGGCCAAAGGCCTGGCCATCGTGCGGCAGCGCGTTGCCCTGGTCGTCCTCGATGCGCAGGTCCACGCCCCACAGCGCGCGGCCTTGCTTGAGCTTGATCTTCAATTGCTCCTGCGTGCCCAGCGCTTGATGCTTGGGCAAGAGCGTGCTGATCACGCCGATCGGGCTGGTCTCCGTCATGCCCCAGCCCTGGACGAAGCGCGCGCCGAACTGCTGCTCGAAGCGCTCGATCATCGCCGCCGGCGCGGCGGAGCCGCCTACGCCGGCCAGCTTCAGCCCGAGCGAGCGCGGATCGATCTCTGGATGCGCATCCAGGTACTGGAACAGCATCAGCCACACCGTGGGCACCGCGGTGGAAAAGGTCACGCGTTCGTCGCGCAGCATGCGGTAGACGTTTTCGCCGTCCAGGTGCTGGGCGGGCAGCACCATCTTGGCGCCCGTCATGGCGCATGCGTAGGGCATGCCCCAGGCGTTGGCGTGGAACAGCGGCACGACCAGCAGGATCGCGCTGTCCGCGCTCACGCCAAAGGTGTCGAACGCACAAGCCTTGAGGCTGTGCAGCACGGTGGAGCGATGCGAATACAGCACGCCTTTAGGGTTGCCGGTGGTGCCCGATGTGTAGCAAAGCGACGACGCGGTGCGCTCGTCGAACTGCGGCCATGCATAGTCCTCGCTGCCGGCCTCGACCAGGTCTTCGTAGCACAGCAGGCTGGGCAGCTTGCCGGCGAGGCCAAGCGCGTCGGTGCCGGCGCGGTCGGTCATTGCCACGTAGTGCGTGACGCTGGACAGGCGCGGCGCGAGTTGCGCCACCAGCGGCGCGAAGCACGGATCGAAGAAGAGCACGCGGTCTTCCGCGTGATTGATGATGTAGTCGATCTGCTCGGGGAACAGGCGGGGATTGACGGTATGCAGCACCACACCCGCGCCCGACACGCCGAAGTACAGCTCCAGGTGGCGGTGCGTGTTCCACGCCAGCGTGCCGACGCGGTCGCCTTGCTGAATGCCAAGCCCGGCGAGCGCGCTGGCCACCCGCTTTGCGCGGAGGTGCACCTGCGCGTAATTGGAGCGCACCGTGCCGCCATCGATCGTGCGCGACACGATCTCCTGCAGCGGGTGGTACTGCGCGGCGTACTCGATCAGTGAGGAAATCAGCAACGGACGGTCTTGCATGAGGCCTAGCATGGTGCGCGTCTCCTGGTTTCGAATTGGTGGTGCGATGCGTAGCCAGCGGTGGTCAGCGGCCCTTGAATGCGGGCTTGCGCTTTTCCAGGAATGCCGCCACGCCTTCCTTGAAGTCCTCGCTCTTCGAGGCGCGCGACTGCAGCGTGGCTTCTCGTTCGAGCTGTGCCGGCAGGTCGCTCTCCAGGCTGGCGTTGAGTGCTTCCTTGATCAGGCCGTAGGCAAAGGTGGGCATCTGCGCCAGGTGGGCGGCCAGCTTGGCGGTCTCGGCCGGCAGGGCTTCGTCTTCATGCACCTTCCACACCAGGCCGATGCGATGGGCTTCTTCGGCGTCGATTTTCTCGGCCAGGATGGCCAGCGCGCGGGCGCGCATCTCGCCCGCGTAGCGCGGCAGGAAGTAGGTGCTTCCCGCATCGGGCACCAGGCCGATTTTCGAGAACGCCTGCAGGAACGACGCGGAGCGGCCAGCCAGCACCACGTCGCCGGCCAGCGCCAGGCTCATGCCGGCGCCGGCCGCTACGCCGTTGACCGAGGTGATGACGGGCTTGGGCATATTGCGCAGCGCCAGGACGATCGGGTGGTAGCGCTCGCGCAGCAGCGTGCCCGAATCCTGCAGCCCGGGCTCACGCCCGGCCAGGTCGGCGCCCGCGCAAAAGCCGCGGCCATTGGCGGTCAGCACCACCGCGCGCACGGCCTCGTCCTGCGCGGCGCGCTCGACGGCGGCGCGCAGCTCGAGCATCAGCGCGCTGTTGAGCGCATTGAGCACGTCGGGGCGGTTCAGGGTGATGGTGGCCACGCCCTCGGCGGCGTGATAGAGCACGGGTGATGTCATGGCTGTCTCCTTGTCGTAGGTGTTCTGATGCGCAAATGCACAAATGCACAAATGCACGAAGGCTTGAGTGTGTGTAGCGCCGCGCGGCTCAGGCCGCCTTGCCGGGCGCCTTGGGCGGATGCAGTGCGTCGGCCGACGCGTCGCCCAGCTTGCTGCCCCCATCGCAGTCGACGATGGTGCCGGTGATATAGCGGGCGTTGTCGGTGGACAGGAACAGCGCCGTATTGGCGATATCGTCCTTGTCGCCGTAGTCGCGCAGCGCCAGGCGCGCCTTGAAGCGCGCCTCCATTTCCGGCGTGGGCGCGAGCCGCGCCATGCCCTCGGTGCCGGCGATGGGGCCGGGCGAGATGGCGTTGACGCGCACGCCGGCCGGGCCCCATTCCATGGCCAGGCATTTCACCAGCATGTTGATGCCGGCCTTGGCGGCGCATACGTGGGCCTGGAACATCATGGCGTTGACCGCCTGCGGCGCGGTGATGGCGATCAGCGAGGCGCCCGGCGCATTGAGAAAGGCAAAGCAGGCGCGCAAGACATTGAAGGTGCCGATCAGGTCGATATCCACCACGGTCTTGAAGCCGTTGGCGGACATGCCTAGCGCCGGTGCGACAAAATTGCCGGCCGCGCCCGAGATCACGATATCGATCGGGCCAAGCTCGTCGCGCGTGCGCGCAAGCGCCGCCTCCACCGCGCCATAGTCGCGCACATCGGCTGCCATGCCGATGGCGCTGCCGCCGGCGTCGTTGATGCTAGCCGCCGCCGCGGCGATGCGCTCGGGGTCGCGGCTGACCAGCGCCAGCCTGGCGCCCGCCTTGGCAAAATGCCGGGCGATGCCCAGGTTGATGCCGGACGAGGCGCCGGCGATAAACACGACCTTGCCGGCCAGGACGTCATCTTTGAACGCGTTGGACATGGATTTCCCTCACCAGGATGGGTTGGATGATGAAAGCGGATGGCCCGGCACGGTGGGTCGGGCGGGAAGATCAGCCGCGCCCGCGGCGCGGGCGCACGGATGGCGGGGCCGCCAGGGGTGGCAAATAGGGGAGCAGGATGGCGCGGGCTGGTGCTGGCGATGCCTCGAACATCGCCACTGGACGGCTGGAACGGGTCATGTCTGTCTCCTGGCTTTTATCTTTTGCCATTGATCTTTTAAGCGGCCTCTGACTTGGGCCTCCGACATCCTACTCCGAAGCCGTGATTCGATCACGCGCGGATCTGGCAATGACGGCACGCGCGGCGCGCAAAAGAAAAAGCCCGCACCCAAGCCGGCGTGCGGGCTGCCGTCCGCGATGGACGGGCCAGGGTGTCATGAAGCGCGCCCCCGCAGCTTCATGACGAGGTCGATGATGGTGCAAAGGCGCGTGGCGCGCATTGACCTGGGTCAAGCGCGCAGCAGCATGCCGGGATCAGGCCAGCAGCGCCGTCACCAGGTCCTTGCTGCGGGCGGCGGGCACCTGCTCGAAATGCAGCGCCGCCTCGACGTGGTTCAGGTGCTCCACCATCAGGGTCACCGCGCGCTCGGTGTCGCCGGCGCGGGCGGCCTCGATGAAGTCGCGATGCTCGTCCGAGGAGCAGGCGGCGTCGCGGCGGGACTGGTAGAGCATGGTGATCACCGCGCTGCGCAACGACAACTCCTGCAGCATGCCCGTCAGCACACCATTGCCCACCACGTCCGCCAGCATGATGTGGAAATCGCTGAGCAGGCGGGTGCGCACATGCGCATCGCTGCCGCCCAGCGCTTTCTTCTCGGCGACGAGGTGCCGGTCGATGCGCTTGTAGTCGGCGGCGGTGGCGCGCGCCACGAATTCACGCGCCAGGGCTGCCTCCAGGATGCGGCGCACCGCGAACACTTCGCGTGCCTCCTCGGCACTGGGCTTGGCCACGAAGGCGCCCTTGTCCGGCACGATCTGGATGAGCTTGTCCTTGGACAGCATCAGCAGCGCGGCGCGCACCTTGGTGCGGCTGACGCGGTAGACGCTCGCCAGGGCCTCTTCGCGCAGCTTGGTGCCGGGCGGCAGGCGGTGCGAGACGATCGCCGCGACGATGTCTTCGGCGATCGCTTCGGCGGTCATGGCAGGGTCGATATGCTCAGGCATGGTTGCGCACTTGCGCAGCGTCTCGGTAGGAGGAATCCCGAGATTCTAGCGCCCCGCGGCCGTGCCGGGCAGCGGGGATGCCCCGGGGGTAGCCAGGGCGGCCTCGTGCGGCGCCGGGCCAAAGCCCGCTTCAAGGTCGCTGGCGTCGATCCTGCCGTTGAGCACGTCGTGGGCGCGTGCCCGGTCGATATCCTTTTCCCAGGCGGCGACCACGACCGTGGCTACGCAGTTGCCGATCAGGTTGCCGACCGCGCGGGCAATGCCGATGAACCAGTCCACCGACAGCACCAGCACCAGCCCGATGGCGGGAATGGCCGGGTGTGCCGACAGCGTGGCCGCCAGGATCACGATGGCCGAGCCGGGGATGCCGTGCGCGCCCTTGGAGGTGACCAGCGCCACCGCCAGGATGCCGAGCAGGTCGCCCAGCGCCAGCGGCGTATTGGTGGCCTGGGCGATAAACACCGCGGCCAGCGTCAGGTAGATCGAAAAGGCATCCAGGTTGAAGGAGTAGCCCGTGGGGATCACCAGGCCCACCACCGATTTCTTGATGCCGAGGAACTCCAGCTTCTTCATCACCTGCGGCAGCACGCTGTCGGACGATGCGGTGCCCAGCACCACCAGCAGCTCGGCGCGCAGGTAGCGGATCAGCTTGAAGACGGAGAAGCCGCACAGGCGCATCACCGTGCCCAGCACCACCATCACGAACAAGGCCACCGCGCCGTAGAACACCAGCACCAGGTAGCCCAGCTGCTTGAGCGAGCCGATGCCGTACTTGCCCACGGTGAACGCCACCGCGCCCAGCACGCCCAGCGGCGCCAGCTTGATGATGAAGCCCATCATCTTGAACAGCGTATGCGAGAAGTTGTCGATGATCGTCACCAGCGGCTGGCCGCGCTCACCCACCAGCGACAGCGCGCAGCCGAACAGGATCGAAACGAGCAGCACCTGCAGCACGTCGCCGCTGGCGAACGCGCCCGTGATGGTGCTGGGAATCAGCTTGAGCAGGAAATCCACCATGCCCGCGCTCTTGACCTTCTCGGCGGTGTCCACATAGGCAGACATGGCCGAGGCGTCGAGCGAGGCCGGGTTCACGTTCATGCCGGTGCCGGGGTGGAAGATGTAAGCCAGCGCGATGCCCAGCGCCAGCGCGATGGTGGTGACCACCTCAAAGTAGAGCACGGCCTTGACGCCGACCCGGCCCACCTTCTTGAGCTCGCCGGCGCCGCAGATGCCGGCCACCACCACGCAGAACACGATCGGGCCGATCAGCATCTTGATCAGCTTGATAAAGGCATCGCCGAGCGGCTTGAGCTTGGCGGCAAATTCAGGGAAAAACAGCCCGAGCGCAGTCCCGAGCACCAGGGCGACGAGGACCTGGCCAAACAGGGATCGGAAGAAGCGGGAAAAGGCGGCTTGCGGGCGGCCGGAAGCCGGCCGTTGCTGGACTGCTGGGTGCATCGTTGTCTCCATGCGGACGCGTCCTAGACTTTGGCTGGCGCATCCTGTCATTGCTGCAGGAATTGCCGGTTGCCCGCGTGGCGGGACAGCCGGCCTGACGTGCCGGGCGCGTGGCCGGGTGAGGGCTGCGGCGCTTCGCGGATTGGCCCGCTTGTTGGAGCGGAATCCACGCAACTCGCTGTCCGGATCAGATTGTCCGCAGCGAATTGTCGGAACGTGGAAGCCAATATAGTGCATATCATTTTTGTATGCAATTTTTGAATTCACTGTGCTACCATGAATCGCACAAAATAGAGCTCTCGCACGAGAGTCAGGGCGCACCGGGATGGTCCGGCGGCGCCGGCCCGGCACCCGAGGCACCGCTGGCGCGGGGCTTGCATGATCCGGCGCCACCCGCATTCGCGCACTTCCAGCAGGAGACACGCATGGCAGCAACCCTCACGCCCGCTACCGAAACCGGGGCGCGCATCATGGCCTGGGCCGATACCCTGGCCGTCCACACCGAGCAGCCAGGCATGCTCACCCGCACCTATCTCACCGAGGCCCACCATGGCGCCGCCGCACAGCTCACCGAGTGGATGCAGGCTGCCGGCATGACGGTGCGCCGCGACGCGGCCGGCAACGTGATCGGCCGCTACGAGGGCACCGCGCCCGATGCGCCCGCGCTGCTCACCGGCTCGCACTTCGACACCGTGCGCGATGGTGGCCGCTATGACGGCAACCTCGGCGTGATCCTCCCGGTTGCCTGCGTGGCGCAGTGGAACCGCCAGGGCAAGCGCTTCCCGTTCGCCATCGAGGTGGTTGGCTTTGCCGAGGAAGAGGGCGTGCGCTTCAAGGCCACGCTGCTGGGCAGCCGCGCCATCGCCGGCACCTTCGACACCAATGTGCTCGACAACGTGGACGACTCGGGCAAGACCATGCGCGAAGTGATGCGCGCGGCAGGTTTCGATCCCGCCGGCCTGCCCGCCGCCGCGCATGCGCGCGAGCAGGTGCTGGCGTTCGTGGAAGTCCATATCGAGCAAGGCCCGGTGCTGCTCAACGAAGGGCTGTCACTGGGTGTCGTGACCGCGATCTCCGGCGCCACCCGCTTTATCGTGGAACTTGAAGGGCTGGCCGGCCACGCCGGCACCGTGCCGATGGACATGCGCCGCGACGCCGCCATGGCCGGCGCAGAGATCGGCCTGTTTATCGAGCGCCGTTGCAGTGGCCTGCCGGGCCTGGTCGGCACGATCGGCCAGTTCAACGTGCCTAACGGCGCTGCCAATGTGGTGCCGGGCCGCGCGGTCTTCTCCATCGACATCCGTGCCGGCGAAGACGCCGTGCGCCAGGCTGCCGTGAATGACGTGCTGGCGGAGATCGAGCGCGTGTGTGCCCGGCGCAATGTGCGCGTGCAGATCCGCAAGACCCATGAGGCCGTCAGCGTGCCGTGCGCGCCCTGGCTGCAACAGCAATGGGCGGATGCCATCGCCCGCCAGGGGCTGCCGGTGCGGCACCTGCCTTCCGGCGCCGGCCACGACGCCATGGCCATCGCGGCCATTGCCGATGTCGCGATGCTGTTTGTGCGCTGCGGCAACGGCGGCATCAGCCATCACCCCACCGAGATCATGACCGCGGAGGATGCCGCCAGCGCGGCTGCCGTGTTCAGCGATTTCGTCGAGCATTTCGACAAGCATTCCGCGCCGCAGCAGTAAAGCGCCCGCATCCGCCATCCTGAAAGACTTTTCGAGAATCAACATGACCGCAAGAGACAACGTGAACCCGCTGCAGACCACGCTCACCAACTACATCGACGCCCAGCGTCCCGCGCAGGAAGCCTTCCTCGCCGAACTGGTCAAGGTGCCGTCGGATAACCCGCCGGGCGATTGCGACGCGCACGGCGCGCGCGCCAAGGCGCTGCTCGAAGGCCTGGGCTTCAAGGTCGAAGCGCACAAAGTGCCGGACGAGCTGGTCAAGGCCGCTGGCATGATCAGCGCCACCAACCTGCTGGTGCGCAAGACCTTCGGCACGGGCGGCCCCACCATCGCCATGAACGCCCACGGCGACGTGGTGCCTCCGGGCCTGGGCTGGACCAAGGACCCGTACGGCGGCGAAATCGCCGACAGCGAACACGGCCCGGTCATGTACGGCCGTGGCGTGGCGGTGTCCAAGTCGGACTTCGCCACCTACACGTACGCTGTGCTGGCGCTGATGGAAGCCGAAAAGCAAGGCGCCAAGCTCAACGGCACCCTGGAACTGCAATTCACGTACGACGAGGAAACCGGCGGCGACATCGGTCCCAAGTTCCTGCTCGACCAGGGCCTGAGCAAGCCGGACTACGCCATCTCGGCCGGCTTCTCCTACGGCATCACCTCGGCCCACAACGGCTGCCTGCACGTGGAAGTGACGGTCAAGGGCAAGCAAGGCCACGCCGCCATGCCCCACACCGGCGTGGACGCGATCGAAGCCGCCACCCATATCCTGCAAGCCATCTACGGCCTGCGTGCCGAGCTGGCCACGCGCAAGTCGAAGACGCTGGGCATCGATACCGCCACGCTGAACGTCGGCCTGATCAAGGGCGGCATCAACACCAACGTAGTGCCGGACCTGGTGACCTTCCGCGTCGACCGCCGCATGATCCCCGAGGAAATCGGCTTCGACGCCGAGGGTGAGCTGCGCGCCGTGGTCGAGAAGGCCGCCAAGGACCGTCCGGGCATCGAGGTCAAGGTCGAGCGCATCATCCTGGCCGAGCCGCTGTCGGAACTGCCGGGCGTGGAAAAGCTGATCGGCGCCCTGAAGGGCCGTGCCGAGGAAGTGTTCGGCGTGGAGATCCCGGTGCAAGGCGTGCCGCTCTACACCGATGCCCGCCACTACACCAAGTACGGCATCCCCACCGTGCTGTACGGCGCCGGCCCGCGCACGCTGATGGAAGCGCGCGGCCACAACTCGGACGAGAACCTGCGCCTGAACGACCTGAACCGTGCCACCAAGGTGGTGGCGCTGGCGCTGTCGGATCTGATCGGTTGATCCGTCATGGTCCCGGGGCTGATATCAGCCCCGGGACTAGAAGAGAGGGCAGGCGCTCGCCGCGCCCTCTCGTCAGCCTTGATCGCAAGATCATGCACATGACAAATATATCTACCTAGTTATATCCACTTATAATTCCTAATTGGAATTAATTCAGGTGGATCGGCTGTCTGCCGGCTTGGGGCCGGCCAGGCTTACGGCCTGGCCGCGCGCTCCACCGGCGGCGTTTCGTCCCCATCTCCCAGCGACCGCTGCATCAGCACCGTATCGATCCACTGCCCGTGCTTGAACCCGACGGACTGCAGCCGGCCGATGGTGCGAAAGCCCACCCGCTCGTGCAAGGCCAGCGAGCCAGCGCCTTCGCCGCTGGCGGTGCAGGCCACTACCGCCACCATTTGCCGCCACGGGCCGCTCTCGCAGCGCGACACCAGCGCGGCAAGCAGCGCCAGGCCAAGGCCCTGGCCCCGGTAGCGCTCGTCGATGTAGACCGAATCCTCAATGGCAAAACGGTAAGCACTGCGCGTGCGGTAGGCGCTGGCGTAGGCATAGCCCAGCACCTCGCCGCCGCGCTCGGCCACCAGGTAGGGCAGGCCCTGGCGCTTCACCTCGGCGTGACGCAGGCGGATGTCGTCCACGCCCGGCTCGACCTCCTCGAACGACGCGCGGCCGTGACGCACGTGGTGCGCGTAGATGGCCTGGATGGCGGGGATGTCGGCAGCGGTGGCGTCGCGGATCGACGGGCTGGCGCAGGCCTGGACGGCGGCGGTGGCATTGGCCACGGCCATCGGCGTGGCGGAGGCGGCGCTGAGTGTGGCGAGAGGGGCTTTCATGATGCTGGCGCGGCGAGCGGTCTGGGCGGGTAAGCCGGTTCGAGCGTAGTCGAGGCCGGGGGAAAAACGATACGTGGAGGAAAGCCGTGTTGCGGCAAGCTGCCCCGCGATGGCAAGGGCCGGGGCACGCCGCTACCTTAACGTGCGCCGATGCTATAAAGGAAGCTTCGCTGACTTATGCGGCGCATAAGAAATTCTTTGGTATGCGGCATCTCAATCCCGACTTCCTGCAGGCCTTTTCGCTGGTTTGCGATCTTGGTAGCTTCTCGGCGGCGGCCGAGCGCCTCGGCTTGAGCCAGCCGGCCGTCAGCCTGCAGGTGCGCCAGCTGGAGCAGCGTTATGGCCTGCGCCTGCTCGAACGGGTAGGGCGCCACGTGCTGCCCACCCCTGCCGGCGAAGACTTGCTGGCGCACGCGCGCGGCGTGGCCGGGGCGCTGGCCGCCGCCGATGACAGCATGGCGCGCCACGCCGGTGGTGTGATCGGCCGGGTGCGGCTGGGCACGGGCGCCACCGCCTGCATTTACCTGCTGCCTGCGGTGCTGCGCGACCTGCGCCGCGCCATGCCTGCGCTGGAGATCGTGGTCAGCACGGAAAACACCGGCGAAGCGCTCAAGGCGGTGGAAGACAACGCCCTGGACCTGGCCTTCGTGACGCTGCCAGCCTCTGGCCGGATGTTCGACATCACGCCTGTGCTGGAAGACCCGTTCGTGGCCATTGGCCCCGCCGACGATGAGCCGTTGCCCGCTACCGTGACGCCCGCCGACCTGGCTGGCCGGCCGCTGGTGCTGTTCTCGCCCGGCGGCAATACGCGCCGGCTGGTGGACGAATGGTTCCTGCGCGCCGGCATCAGCGCGCGCCCGGTGATGGAGCTCGACAGCGTCGAGGCGATCAAGGAGCTGGTGGGTGCCGGGCTGGGCTATTCGGTGCTGCCGGGCATGGCGCTGCCGCCAGGCCAGCCGCGCGCGCGGATCGCC
This sequence comes from Cupriavidus sp. GW821-FHT02F09, assembly GCF_059421605.1. Taxonomy (NCBI): domain Bacteria; kingdom Pseudomonadati; phylum Pseudomonadota; class Betaproteobacteria; order Burkholderiales; family Burkholderiaceae; genus Cupriavidus; species Cupriavidus sp. GW821-FHT02F09. The sequence continues at coordinate 69,453 of NZ_JBWKVH010000013.1, read as the reverse complement.
GTGCGCCCGCTGGCCCCGCCGCTGGCGCGCACGCTGGCGCTGGTGCTGCGCCACGACAAGCCGCTGCGCGCCGGGCTGCGTGCCACCGTGGCGGCCCTGCTGCGGCTGGCGCCGGAAAGGCAAAGCCCGGCCTGAGCCGATATGCCACCTCTCGGGGGCATGCGGGCGGGCAACGCCGCTTGTATAGTGCGGGTTTCAGCCCCGATGCCGGGGCATCGGTCGAACCAGGAGTGCCGCCATGATCACCATCTATCACAACCCCCGTTGCTCGAAGTCGCGTGAAACCCTCGCGCTGGTCGAGGCAGCCGCTGGCCGGCTGGGCGAGCCCGTGGAGATCGTGGAATACCTGAAGACGCCGCCCACGTTGTCCACGCTCAAGCAGCTCCACACCATGCTGGGCGTGCCGGTGCGCGAGATGGTGCGCGACAACGAAGCGCCCTACAAGGAGCTGGGCCTGGCCGATCCGGGCCTGACCGATGCCGAGGTGCTGGGCGCGGTAGCCGACCACCCCATCCTGCTGCAACGCCCGCTGGTGGTGCGCAACCGCCGCGCCGCCATCGGCCGCCCGCCCGAGAACGTCTCCCCCTTGCTGGCCTGAGCCGGCGCCGGCATACCTTGGTCCCGGAATAAAACCGGCCCCCACCTAGGTGGGGGCCGGCCCGGTCAGGGAGGCTGAACTGCTTCAGGCGGGTCGTCTAATGAACACCCAGCCAGTGCATGGCCTCCTGGCCGAAAGCGATTGCCGCCAGGACCACCAGCAGGATCACCAGCGTCACCGCGCTCACGTAGACCGTGGCCTTGGCGACGTCGGCGTCGTCCTCCAGGGAATGCGAGCGTGTGGACTCTCGCGAGGATGCGCTCACGTGCGGCCAGTGCAACCGGCCGGCCATATGGCGCAAGTGCAGGTCGGGATGGAAACGCATGGGCGACACCTCCTGGGCGTGGCTCGCGAGGCCGTGTAAGCGTATATGGCGTGGCGCCGCGGCAGCCCTGTGACGGGGTGGGTTCGGATGCCATATACGTCTTAACTATAGCTGGCGCGGCCCAGGATGCGAGGCCGGCGCACGGCCCGCGGCAATCCGCAGGCAAACCTGCTCAGGCCGTGGGAGCCGGTGGCGCACCATCGCTTTCGGCCAAAGCTTGCGCGGCGGCCAGCGTGGCCTCCCGCGCGCGCAGCTCGGCGAGCATGTTGCAGAACAGCGCACCTTGCTCCAGCGCATCGTCAAGCGCCACATGGGTGTGCGGCAGCGGGTCCTTCCACTCGGCCGGCAGTGCCGGCTTGACGGTCTTGCGGTAGGGCAGCCCGGTCATGGCGAACCCCAGCGTCTTGATGTCGAGCGCGGCCCAGCCAAACGGCGAGCGGCCGGCAAAACGCATCATGTACCAGAACATCCAGGTGAAGTCGAAGCCAGCCGGAAAGGCCACGAAGACCGGCTTGCCGGGCAGGCTTTCCACCCACTCCACGTAGCGCACCATGGCCCGCTCGGGCGGCTCCAGGTCCTGCCGGCAGGCGGCCCAGGCTTCCGGCTGGGTTTGCCACCACTGCATCTGCGCCGGATGCCCGGCCGCGCCCGGCAGCGTTTCCAGGTTGGCCGAGAAGGTGCTCACCACGGTCTTGTCCGCCAGCATCGCGGCGGAAGCGAACGACAGCATGGAGTGCGGCCCGGGGATGGGGCCGTCGGCCTCCACGTCGGTGCTGACATAGATTTCGGGACGGGTGTCAGGTGCCTGTCGCTTGGCCATGGCCTGCCTTGGAAATGAGGTTCGAGAAAAGCGGCGGCGGGTTTAGCCCACTAGCCCACTAGCCTGCCAGGCCACTAGGCCACATCGATCAGGTGGTCCGCCACGTACGGGTTGTTCTTGCGCTCCTCGCCAAAGGTGGAGACGGGCCCGTGGCCGGGCACGAAGGTGACGTCCTCGCCCAGCGGCCACAGATGGGTGCGGATCGAGCGGATCAGGTCGGCGTGGTTGCCGCGCGGAAAGTCGGTGCGGCCGATCGAGCCGGCGAACAACACATCGCCCACGATGGCAAGCCGGTTGGCGCGCGAGAAAAACACCACGTGGCCGGGCGTGTGGCCCGGGCAGTGGTAGACCTCCAGCGTCTCGCTGCCGAACTGCACGGTGTCGCCCGTGTCGAGCCAGCGCTGCGGCTCGAAGATCTCGGCGTGGCCAAAGCCGAAGCGGCGCGTCTGCTCGGGCAGTTGCTCGATCCAGAAACGCTCGTCCTCGTGCGGCCCCTCGATCGGGATTCCAAGCTCGCGCGCGAGCGACGCGGCGCCCGCGCAATGGTCCACATGGCCGTGGGTGAGAAAGATCTTCTCCAGCGTCACGCCGTGTTCTTTGACCGCGGCATGGATGCGGTCAAGGTCGCCGCCGGGATCGGTCACCGCGGCGCGGCCGGTGGTCTCGTCGATCAGCAGCGCGCAGTTCTGCTGGAAAGGCGTCACGGGAATCAATAGGACTTGCATGGGGCGGAATTCAGGAGGGGGAACGCGGGATATCGCGAAAGCCGCGGAAGCCGTGGAAGCCGCGGGCGCCTGATGCGCCACAACGGGCGCAACCGCCGGGACGGCCCGCGATTGGAATCGTCCTCGCATTGTAGCGTCGGGCACACTGGAACGTGCTGCGCCCGGCAGCACGGCCAAGCCATGAAGCCATGCGGGCAGCACACCGTGAAAGCCTTGCCAGGACTGGCATTGCGCCCGACCGCCGCCGAATCGGGTACGGTTTTTGCCGCGCGGTACAGACAATTCGTAACATAATCAAGACCATAGGTGTAACTGCGTGATGCTAGACTCCCGCGATGTCTTGGTTACCCCCCCATTTTCCCCGCCCCGGGCGGATCGTCCGCCTGTGCCTGCACGCCACGTGCGCGCTGGCGCTGGCCGCCTGTGCGATCCCGCCGGCGGATGAAGCGCAGGAGGGCATGCCCACTGCCGCCACGCCGGGAAGTGCCAAGGCTGCCAAGCCGGGCAAGACGGCCAAGGGCGACAAAAACGGCGGCAAGCATGGCAAGGCCGATGACGCCACCAGGGGCGAGGCGACCGATCATGCCCAGAAAGACAACGGTAACGGCTGGGGCCTGTTCCGCTGGGGCGGCGGCAACGATGCGCTGGGCGAGGGCGCCGGCCAGGGCTCGCTGGAAGGCTTGCGGCCCGACTTGGGCTCCTTTGAGCAGCGCGGCACGGCGTCCTGGTATGGCAAGGGCTTCCATGGCCGCAAGACCGCCAATGGCGAGCGCTTCGACATGCGCGCGATGACCGCCGCGCATCCCTCGCTGCCGCTCGACAGCTGGGTGCTGGTGCGCAACCTGCGCAACGGCAAGGTCGCGGTGGTTCGCATCAACGATCGCGGGCCGTATCACAGCAACCGCGTCCTCGATGTCTCCTATGGCGCCGCCAAGCGCCTCGGCTTCACCGACCACGGCTCGACCCAGGTGGAAATCCGGCGCCTGTCGCGCTCCGAGGTCGCGGCGCTGGGGCCACAGATCGCGCCGGGCGATGACGATGCGGGCGATGGCGGCGACGATGCCTCCACCGGTTCCGAGATGGCAGACAATCCCGCCAAGCCGGCGCGCACGGCCCGCAAGGCGCGCAAGCCTGCCACCACGAAGCGCAAGAGCCGTTGAGCCGGGGCGCGGACCATGCAGCCCTGCCAGGTCCGCGAGGCCGACGGCGCCAGCCTCGCGCTTGTCTCCGGCTTACTCCGTGGCTTCGTCCTCCGCGCCACCCTCGGCGCGCTGGGCCAGCGCCAGCCGGTACAGCGCATCCGTTGGCGCACCGGTAATGGCGGCGGCAAGCTTGGCAGCCCGCTTGGCCGGCAACTCGGCCAGCAGCAGGCCCAGCACCTGCTGGGCGCGGGCGTCGGGCAGGCCGGCATCCGCCGCCGCCGGTGCTGCCCCTTCCACCACCAGCACGAACTCGCCCTTGGCGCGCGACGGATCGGCGGCGAGCCAGGCCGGCGCCTCGCTCACGGGCAGCACCTTGATTTCCTCGAACAGCTTGGTCAGCTCACGGCCGATCAACAGCCGCCGGCCGGCCGGCAGCGCGGCAGCCAGCGCCGCCAGCGTGTCGGCGATGCGGTGCGGCGCCTCATACACCACCCAGGCATGGTCCAGTGTGGCCAGCCCGGCGATGGCATCGGCGCGCGCACGCGCCTTGGGCGGCAGGAAACCGGCAAAGGTGAAGCGGCCGTCACCGCTGTCGAGCATCGCGCCCGCCACCGACAACGCTGCCACCGTCGCGCTCGGGCCGGGCAGCGGTACCACCGCGTGGCCCGCGGCGCGCGCCGCTTCCACCAGCCGCGCGCCCGGATCCGAGATGCCGGGCGTGCCCGCATCGGACACATAGGCGATGCGCTCGCCGGCCGCCAGCCGCGCGTTGATGCGCTCGGCCGCTTCGCGCTCGTTGTGCTCGTGCACCGCCAGCAAAGGGCGGTGCAGGCCCACGCGCGTGAGCAGTTGCCCGGTGTTGCGGGTGTCCTCGCAGGCCACGGCGTCGACCAGGCCGAGCACATGCAGCGCCCGCAGCGAGAGATCGGCCAGGTTGCCGATCGGGGTGGCCACCACATACAGGGTGCCGGACGGGTAGGACTGGCCGGCCGCCAGGGAGATCCAGTCAGTCATGCTTGAGAACTTCCGTTGAAACCATCATTCAAATCCACGATGTCGCCGACGCAGGCGCGGGGAGCCCGGGCCGAGTCGCGCGCGCTGGACTACCTGGAAAGGCAGGGCCTGGCGCTCGTGGTTCGCAATTATCGCTGCAAAGGCGGCGAGATCGACCTGATCATGCGCGCGGCCGACGGCACGCTGGTGTTTGTCGAGGTGCGCCAGCGCGCCAGCCGTGCTTATGGCGGTGCAGCGGCCAGCGTCACGCCCGCCAAGCAGCGGCGCATCCTGCTGGCGGCGGCGCATTACCTGGCGGCGCAGGCAGGACAGGGCTTCGAGCCGCGCTGCCGGCTGGATGTGGTCGCGCTGGAGCCGGGCCGCCTCGAATGGATCCGCGACGCGTTCGATGCTGGCGCGGCGCAATGAAGCGGCAGGCAGCCCAGGCGCCTGCGTCATAATGCAGCGGTATCTTGCGGCGCATGCCGTATTTGAAAAGCGTTTGAAAACAAGAAGGCCGATCGAGCCATGCATATCGATAGCATCCAGCAGCATTTCTTCGACAGCGCGGAGACCAAGCGCCAGGCCGCCACGGTGATGGCGCCGCACATCGCCGCGGCGATCGAGCGCCTGGTTGGCGCGCTCACCAGCGGCAACAAGATCCTGGCCTGCGGCAACGGTGGTTCCGCCGCCGATGCCCAGCATTTCGCGGCCGACCTGATCGGCCGCTTCGAGCGCGAGCGCCCGGGCCTGGCGGCCATCGCGCTGACCACCGACAGCTCCATCCTCACCGCCATCGGCAATGACTACGATTTCAGCGTGGTGTTCTCCAAGCAGGTGGAAGCGCTCGGCCAGCCGGGCGACGTGCTGCTCGCCATGTCCGCCTCCGGCAACGCCGCCAACGTGATCGCCGCGGTGCTGGCCGCCAAGCAGCGGGACATGAGCGTGGTGGCGCTGACCGGCCAGGGCGGGGGCGAGCTCGCCGGCCTGCTCGACGAATTCGACGTCCACCTGTGCGTGCCCAGCGAGCGCGCGGCGCGCATCCAGGAAGTGCACCTGTTGACCCTGCATTGCCTGTGCGACGGCATCGACGAAGCGTTGCTGGGCGAGGGGTAAGGCCTGCGCCCACCCAAGCTCGCCGCGCGGCGCTGCCGCCTTTTGCCACCACAGCCCTTTTTTTGCCTCACCGCTTTCAGCAAGGACCGCATGACGACTCTGCCCAACCCGCGTGAATCCCGCGCCGCCCGGCTGACCGGGCACCTGCCGCGCCTGGCCCGCACCGCCGCCATGATGGCGGCCCTGACCGTCGCGGCCACGCAGCTCGCCGGCTGCTTTCCGGTCATCGCTGCCGGCATGGCCAGCGGCGTGACCATGGCCACCGACCGCCGGCCCACCGCCACCCAGACCATCGACCGCGGCCTGCAGCTCGAAGCCGAGAACACGCTGAACTCGCGCTACAACGGCCAGGCCCGCGTGAGCGTGTCGGTCTTCAACCGCAAGGTGCTGCTGACAGGCGAGGCCAAGGACAACACGGTCAAGCAGCAGATCGAGCAATACGTAAAGGGCCTGCCCAATGCGCGCGAAGTGGTCAACGAGCTCGAGATCGTCTCGTCGCCGTCGTTCGTCACCCAGAGCCAGGACACCTTTATCACCAGCAAGGTCAAGACCATGCTGGTCACCGCCGATGGCGTGCCCTCGAACTCGATCAAGATCGTCACCGAGAAGGGCGTCGTCTACCTGCTCGGCGTGGTCACGCCGCCCGAGGGCGAGCGCGCCACCGATGTGGCGCGCAATGCCAGCGGCGTGGTCAAGGTGGTCAAGGCATTCGACTATGTGACCGAAGCCGAGGCGGCCAGGCTCGACGCTGCCTCCACCGGGCGGACCACGCCGCCAGACGCAGCGCCCGCCACACCTGGTACGCCAGCACCGGTGCAGTCGGCGCCCGCGCAAACCGCACCCGACGCCGCCAGCGGCGCCACGACCAGCCCGGTGGCATCGCCCGTTGCCTCGCCGGTGGCATTGCCGCCCGGCCGTAACCTGCCCTGAACGGCCGCGCGCGAAAGGCGGCCCGCCAGGCTCCCGCCTTTCGCGCAGCGCCCGCCGACTCTGCCGGCTGCTGCCGGCCGCCGCCCGCGCCTGAGAGCAGCCGGCGCAGTTCGATCTGCGGATTTCGCATCACATGCGCGCGCTGCGCTGTGCTAGGGTTGGCACGCCCTCGCGGCGCGACCCCGGAGCGAACACCATGAACCAGACCCTCACACCAGCTGCCCTGCCTACGCTAATAGCGTTAATAGCGCTGACGCTGCTGGCCCTGCCTGCCTGCGCGCGCGCGCAGGCGACCGACGCCACCGCGCTGCAGGCGCGCAACTGGGCCGCCGCCTGCGCCGGCTGCCACGGCCCGGCCGGCCGCGCGCCTGCGGGCAGCGTGGTGCCGGCACTCGCCGGGCGCAGCCAGTCCGAGCTGGTCCGCCAGCTGCAGGACTTCAAGCAAGGCAAGCGCGAGGCCACCGTGATGCAGCAGATCGCCAAGGGCTACAGCGACCAGCAGATCGAGGCCATCGCGGGCTGGTTCGCCGCCGTGCGCTAACCCTGCAACCCGGCAAGGAGATTTCCAGATGCAACGACGTGAGTTTCTCGGCACGCTGGCCGGCGCGGCCATGTTCGGCACGCTCGGCGCGCAGGCCGCGACCCGCAGGGCAAAGGTGGTGGTGGTGGGCGGCGGCTATGGCGGCGCCACTGCCGCGCGCTACCTGCGCGAATGGAGCACGCAGGGCATCGAGGTCACGCTGGTCGAGCCCAACGCCAGCTTTGTGTCCTGCCCGCTATCCAACCTGGTGCTCGCCGGCAGCAAGCGCATCGACGACATCACCTTGTCCTACGATGCGCTGGCAAAGCGCCACGGCGTCAAGGTCGTGCGCGACCACGTCAGCGCCATCGACGCCGCGCGCCGCGAGGTACGCCTGGCAGGTGGCGGCACGCTCGCCTACGACAAGCTGGTGCTCTCACCTGGCGTGGACGTGCTCTCCGGCGAGATCCCGGGCCTTGCCCAGCCCGGCGGCGACCAGATCCTGCACGCCTGGAAGGCCGGCCCGCAAACGGTGGGCCTGCGCCGCCAGTTGGAGGCCATGCGCGACGGCGGCACCTTCGCCATCAGCATTCCGCTGGCGCCGTATCGCTGCCCGCCTGGCCCCTATGAGCGCGCCTGCCTGGTCGCGGACTATTTCACCCGGGCCAAGCCGCGCAGCAAGGTGCTGATCCTTGACGCCAATCCCGACGTCACCTCCAAGGCAGCGCTGTTCAAGCAGGTCTGGGCCACGCGCTACCAGGGCATGGTCGAGTACCGGCCGCAGTACAACGCCGTCGATGTGGACCCTGTCACCCGCACGCTCAAGTTCGAGGTGCAGGACGACGAGCGCGCCGAAGTGCTCAACCTGCTGCCGCCGCAGCGGGCCGGGGCCATCGCCGTTGCAAGCGGGCTGGCCACCGCCAACGGCCGCTGGTGCGAGGTCGATTTCCTCACCTTCGAATCCAAGGCCGCGCCCAATATCCACGTGCTCGGCGATGCCATCCAGATTGCGCCGCTGATGCCCAAATCGGGCCATATGGCCAACCAGCATGGCAAGGTGGCGGCCGCTGCTATCGTGTCGCTGCTAGCCGGCCACGCGCCCAACCCCGAGCCGCTGTACAACAACACCTGCTATAGCTTCACCTCAGAGCGCGAAGCCATCCATATCGCCAGCGTGCATCGCTACGATGCCGCGCAGAAGACCATGGTCACGGTGCCCGGGTCAGGCGGGCTGTCGGCGGCGCCGAACGCGCTGGAAGGCACCTATGCGCAGGCGTGGGCGGATGCCATCTGGGCCGACATGCTGGGCTGAGGGCAGTCCGCGGCAGTCACGATCTGCGTTGTCGTGCTGGAGAACACCACGGGCTTCGCTTCAAGTAGTTCCTGGCTAAGCCACCCCTCTCCCCCTGAGGGGAGAGGGAGAGACAGCCTTCGTCATGGCGCGCGGCTATGACCCGTTCGGCGGCTTCGGCTATGCGAAGGGGTAAACACTATATGCGCAATTACGCATATACGAATATATTGAATGGCATGGATGAGATGGATCGCGTGTTCGAGAAAGTGTCGGGGTATTTCAGCCTGCTGGCAGAGCCCACCAGGCTGAAGATCCTGCACGCCCTGTGCGATGGCGAGAAGCCGGTGGGCACCGTGGTGGAGACGGTGGGATCGTCGCAGACCAATGTGTCGCGCCATCTCACCGCGATGTACCGCGCGGGCGTGCTGTCGCGCCGCAAGGAGGCCAACCTCGTGTTCTACGCCATCGAGGACGAGAGCGTGATCGAGCTGTGCCGCACGGTCTGCGTGCAGGTCGCCAGCCGGCTGGAAGACAACGCTTTGCCAGCCAGCATGGTCGATCGCTTCATGCCGCAGGCCACCCCGGCACCGCGCCGGCGCAGCCGCTGAGCAACGCGCCGGGCGCCAGGCAGCAACGCTCGCACCAAGGTTCGACGGCAGCCGTCCGCTTGCGCGGGCGCTGACCCACAACAGGTTCGCCGACGGTGCCTCTGGCGCCGCACGCGCGAGCCGGAGGAGACCGCAGTGCCGCAACAGAGCCGCCCCGGGCGCATCGTGCGTGCGCCGGAGCATTTCGTCAGCGCCTCGCTGCAGCAGGACATCACGCAGCATGGCGTAGGCGCGTCCGACAGCCCTCGCCGCGACTTCCTGCGCAAGAGCTTCCTGGGCGCCGCAGCCGCGCTGGCCGCTGGCGTCGCCAGCCGGGCCCGCGCAGCGGATGGCGTTGCCGGCGACGACGCCATCCTCACCCCGCAACCCTGGGCCACCACGCTCGGCCAGCCGGTTGCCGCGCATCCCTACGGCCAGCCGTCGCCGTTCGAGAAAAACCTGGTGCGCCGCGAGTCGCCAGGCCTGACGCGGGTATCGGCGGCCTCGGTCTCCTTTGCCCCGCTGCAAGGCTTCTTCGGCATCATCACGCCCAACGGCCTGCACTTCGAGCGCCATCATCAAGGCTGGCAGGACATCGATCCGGCCCGCCACCGCCTGATGATCAACGGCCTGGTGAAGGCGCCACGCGTCTACACCATGGACGACCTGATGCGCCTGCCCGCGGTGTCGCGCATGCACTTCATCGAGTGCGGGGCCAATACCGGCATGGAATGGGGCAACGTGGCGGTGCCCACGGTGCAATACACCCACGGCATGCTGTCGTGCTGCGAGTTCACCGGCGTGCCGCTCAAGGTCCTGCTCGACGATGCCGGCGCGGACTTCAAGCGCGGGCGCTATCTGCTGGCCGAGGGCGGCGACGGTTCAGGCATGACCCGCACCATCCCGATGGCGCTGGCCGACGAGATCATCGTCGCCTGGGGCATGAACGGCGAGATGCTGCGCCCCGAAAACGGCTACCCGCTGCGGCTGGTGGTGCCCGGCGTGCAGGGCGTGTCGTGGGTCAAGTGGCTGCGCAGGCTGGAGCTCGGCGACCAGCCGTGGAACACCAAGGACGAGACCGTGCACTACGTGGACATGATGCCCGACGGCATGCTGCGCCAGTACACCTCGATCCAGGAGTGCAAGTCCGTCATCACCACGCCCTCCGGCGGGCAGCAGCTGGTGGGGCGCGGCTTCTACAACATCAGCGGCCTGGCGTGGTCCGGGCGCGGGCGCGTGAAGCGCGTCGATGTCTCGGTCGACGGCGGGCGCAACTGGCGCACCGCAAGGCTGGAAACGCCCGTGCTGTCCAAATGCCTGACGCGCTTCAACCTGGACTGGGTGTGGGACGGCTCCCCGGCCATCCTGCAGAGCCGCGCCATCGACGAGACCGGCTACGTGCAGCCCCGCCTGGCGCAGCTGCGCGCGGTGCGGGGGGCGCGCTCGATCTATCACAACAACGCCATCCAGAGCTGGCAGGTGGCCGATGGCGGCGAGGTCTCCAATGTCCACGTTGACTAGCGCCGGGCGCGCGGCACTCCTGGCCATCGCCGCCGCGCTGTGCGGGCCAGCGGCGATGGCCGCCGCGCCGGACGGCAGCGCGCGTGCGGCGCTCGGCCGCACTGCCACGCCGGCCGAGGTCAAGGCCTGGGATATCGATGTGCGCCCCGACTTCCAGGGCCTGCCCAAGGGCAGCGGCACGGTGTCGCAGGGACAAACAATCTGGGACGGCAAATGCGCCTCGTGCCATGGCGACTTCGGTGAGTCCAACGAGGTGTTCTCGCCCATCGTCGGCGGCACCAGCGCCGAGGATATCCAGCGTGGCCGGGTGGCCTCGCTGACCGGCAACCAGCCGTACCGCACCACGCTGATGAAGGTCAGCACGGTCAGCACCCTGTGGGACTACATCCACCGTGCGATGCCGTGGAACGCGCCCCGGAGCCTGTCCGCCGACGACGTCTACGCAGTCACGGCCTACCTGCTCAACCTGGGCGATATCGTGCCGGCGGACTTCACGCTGTCGGACGGCAATATCGCCGAAGTGCAGCAAAAAATGCCGAACCGCAATGGCATGACCCTGCAGCACGGCCTGTGGCCCGGGCGGGGCCAGGCGGATACGCGCAATACGGCGTGCATGAAGGATTGCGCGCCCACGGTCAAGATCGTGTCGACCATGCCGGCCTATGCCCGCGATGCCCACGGCGACCTGGCGGCGCAACAGCGCACCGTAGGGCCCACGCGCGGCTGGGCTGCCGGCGGCGGCGCCAGCGCACCCGCGGCCGCCATCCCGGCCACCTCGGCCACACCCGGCGAGACGGCGGGTGCGAAGCTGGCCAGCCAGTACCAGTGCATGGCCTGCCATGCCACCGATCGCAAGCTGGTCGGTCCGAGCTTTGCCGAGGTCGCGCGCAAGTACAAGGGGCAGGATGCACAGGACGCGCTCGTCCACAAGATCCGGGCAGGCGGGCAGGGCGCCTGGGGCAGCATGCCGATGCCGCCTCAGGCGCAGATTCCCGATTCCGACCTGCGCACCGTGGTGGGGTGGATTCTTGAGGCAAAATAGCGGACTGGCCGCCCCGTGGCGCGGCCAGCGCGCCGCCGCGCCGGCCGTGCCGACAGGCAACACTGGCAGCGAGCGGGCTTTTCGCCGTCCCCACGGCTCTTCAAAGTTCGGAGCATATCCATGAAGCAGTTTGTCATCGCAACGCTGATGCTGGCCTGCGCCGCCTCGGCCAACGCTGCAGTCGATGCCGCCAAGGCCCAGGAAATCGCCAACAAGAACGCCTGCATGGGCTGCCACCAGGTCGACAAGAAGCTGGTTGGCCCGGCCTACAAGGACGTGGCGGCCAAGTACAAGGGCGACAAGAACGCGCTGGCAACGCTGACCAAGAAGGTCAAGAGTGGTGGTGCTGGCGTCTGGGGCCCCGTGCCGATGCCCGCCAATGCCGCATTGAGCGACGCCGACCTGAAGACGGTCGTGGAGTGGGTGCTGGCAGGCGCCCCGGCCAAGTAAGCACAGCCAGGGCAAGCCCTGCCCGGACCGGTTACGGCTTCGGGACCAAAGGGGCGCCGCTGGCGCCCCTGTGCGAGGGCGGCGATGCACCGCCCGCTGCGGCGCGAAAAAGGCGCGGCAGGCCAACAGAAAACCAAGCCGGAACGGAAAACGCAGGAGAAGAGGAAACAATGCATTCAAAACGACGAGACGTATTGCGGGTCACCTCCGTGCTCGCACTGATGGCCGCCACCGGCCTGATCAGCAAGGCGCAGGCGGCGGAGTGGAACAAGACCGCCTTCGACGGCAAGAGCGTGGCCGACGTCATCAAGGCATTTGGCGGCAGCGGCACCGAGAAGAGCACCGCCATTGTCTTTACCGCCCCCGACATCGCCGAGAACGGCGCCGTGGTGCCGGTCGCCGTGACCAGCAACATCCCTGGCACCGAGCAGATCGCCATCCTGGTGGAAAAGAATCCCAACACGCTGGCAGCGGATTTCGTCATCCCGGCCGGCACCGAGCCCTTCGTCTCCACGCGGGTGAAGATGGGCCAGACCTCGATGGTGTACGCCGCCGTCAAGGCCGGCGGCAAATGGTACGTGGCGTCCAAGGAAATCAAGGTGACGCTGGGTGGCTGCGGCGGCTGAGGCCACGCTCCCATCCACCCAAGCGGATTTCCCGCCCCACCATTACCTGAAAGAGGAAAGAACATGGCAGACCCGATGCGCGTACGTGCCGCCGAGAGCGGCGGTGTGGTCGACGTCAAGATCCTGATGAAGCACGACATGGAAACCGGCCAGCGCAAGGACGCGTCCGGCAAGATCATTCCCGCCTGGCATATCCAGAGCGTGACGGCGCAGTGCAAAGGCAAGGACGTATTCCAGGCCCAGTTCGGCCCGGCGGTATCCAAGGATCCCTTCCTGAACTTCAAGTTCAAGGGCGGCGCCAAGGGCGACAAGGTCACGGTGACCTGGGTCGACAACCGCGGCGACAAGCGGACCGACGAAGCGACCATTTCCTGATCGGACCGGGTACGGGTCGGTGCCGGCCTGGCCGAGCGGGCAGCGGCATCCTCTGCTATGGTTCAGGTCGAATGTCGGGCCCGGGCCGGCGCATGGTGCGCGCGGGGGCGCGACCGGAAGGATAGCAATCATGCGGCGAGCATTTATTCGAGCAACGGCGGCGCTGGCGGCGATCGGCTTGACTGCCAAGGCGGCGGCGCAAGCGGCGCCGGCGGCCGCCGGCAAGGGCGGGCGCGTCAAGGTGGTCTACCAGCTGTCCGAAGGCACGGACCAGGCGGTGCGCGCCATGGCCAACCTGCGCAACCACCTGAACGCCGCGCCGGATACCAAGATCGTGGTGGTGGCGTTTGGCTACGGCGTGGACTTCATCGTGGAAGGCGCGCGTGACGCACGTGGCAACACCTTCGAGGCGGCGGTCGGCGCGCTGGCCAGTTCCGGCGTCGAGTTCCGCGTTTGCCGCAATACGCTCACGGCGCGCAAGATTCCGGAGTCCAGCCTGCTGATGGAGGCCAAGGTGGTACAGGCTGGCGTGGTGGAAGTGGCCAAACTGCAGTTCGATGAAGGCTATGCCTATATCAAGCCGTAAGTACGCAAGCCGTAAATACAGGATGTAAGCAGACAGGTTGTAAGCAGCACCCGCGCAAGAGCCGGCCCGCACCGGGCGCCGATAACGGGAAGACAAGCCATAAGATGGGCCCGCGCGGCCTGGCGCCACACGGCGGCAGGCTCCCGAGGCCCCGAGGAGAAGCCCCATGAACACGATCAGACGCCGCCACACCGGCGCCGCGCTGGCGCTGGCCGGCACCGTGGCGCTCGCCGCCGCGGCGGTGCACGCCCAGGGCAGCACCGCCGAGGAAATCGCCAAGTACCGGCAGATGCTCGCCGAGGGCAACCCCGCAGAATTGTGGGAAGCCGCCGGCGAGGAACTCTGGAAAAAGCCCGCCGGCCCCAAGAACGCCTCGCTCGAGCAATGCGACCTGGGTAAGGGCCCCGGCGTGACCAAGGGCGCCTACGCCGAGTTGCCGCGCCTGTTCAAGGATACCGGGCGCGTGATGGACCTGGAGCAACGCCTGGCCTACTGCCGCGTGACGCTGCAGGGCCTGACCCAGGAAGAGGCCCTGAAGAATCCCTTCGCCTCCACCGGCAAGCCCTCCGACATCGAGCGCCTGGTGGCCTTCGTGGCCGGCGAGTCGCGCGGCATCAAGATGAACGTGGAGCTGAACCATCCCGAAGAAAAGCGCGTGTACGCCCTCGGCCAGAAGATGTTCTTCTACCGTGGCGGCGCCTACGACTTCGCCTGCGCCACCTGCCACGCCGTGGACGGCCAGCGCATCCGCCTGCAAGAGCTGCCCAACCTGCTGACCAAGCAAGGCGCGCAAGCCGCGTACACCACGTGGCCCGCCTATCGCGTCTCGCAGGGCGAGGTACGCTCGATGCAGCACCGCCTCTATGACTGCCTGCGCCAGCAGCGCTTTCCCGAACCCGCCTATGGCTCCGACGTGATCACCGCGCTGAGCCTGTTCCTTGCCAGGAACGCAAACGGCGGCACGTACGACGGTCCGGCCATGAAGCGCTGAGGCAAGGGAGAGCAGAGATGAAACAAGCGCATAAATACGCACAAGGCACGCTGGCCACGTTCGCCATGCTGGCCTGCATGGGTGGCATGGCTCACGCGGAGGACAGCGCCAAGCCGGCCAAGGCCACAAAGCCTGCGAACGTCACCGCCAAGGTCGCCGCCGTCAGCGACGCCGACATGAAGAAGCTGATCGAAAGCTCCTTCACCTCCAAGGGCCCCGCCACGGTCGAAGGCGTGCTCGATCGCGACGCCATGCAGAAGGCTTGCAGCGACTACCCCGACCGCTCCAAGGTGCCGGCCGCGGTGGCCAGGAAGATCGAGGCCGCCGAGTTCAAGCAGATCAAGTACCCCGCCGACAAGCAATGGCTGGGCGACTGGAAGGAAGGCGAGAAGACCGCCCAGAACGGGCGCGGCATGCAGTTCTCCGACGCAGTCGGCAGCCCCAACGGCGCTAACTGCTACGCCTGCCACCAGATGACCAAGGCCGAGATCTCGTTTGGCAATATCGGCCCGTCGCTGTACCAGTACGGCAAGCTGCGCGGCGACTCCGAGGCGGTGATCAAGTACACCTGGGGCAAGATCTGGGATTCCAGCGCGTTCGCGGCCTGTTCCAACATGCCGCGCTTCGGGCACAAGGGCATCCTCACCGAGCAGCAGATCCGCGACGTGATGGCACTGCTGCTGGACCCCGCCTCGCCGGTCAACCAGTAAGGCTGCGCAATGACACCCAGCCGCATGGCAGGCTCCCTCCGGCGCGCGCGCGTGCTGCTGCTTGCCGCACTGGCCTGGAGCGGCGCGGCCGCCGCGCTGGAGGTGGGCGACACCGTGCGCCTGCCGCCGGTGCAGTTGCTCGACGGCCGGGTCGTGACGCCCGCCGACCTGGCCGGCAGGCCGCTGGTGGTGGAAGTCTGGGCATCGTGGTGCCCCTTCTGCGCACTGCAGAACCCGCGCCTGCAAAAGCTCTTTGAGAGCACCGGCGGCGCGCGCGGCGGGCTGCAGGTGCTGGCGGTCAGCATCGACAAGGACCCTCGCGACGCCACTACCTACATGGCGAAACACGGCTACACCTTCCCGGCCGCGATGGACACGCCCGCGCTGCGCGCCGCGCTCGGCAAGCGCCGCGGCCTGCCCGAGCTGTACGTGATCGACGCCCACGGCAAGGTCGTGCAGAAGGAGGTCGGCGAGATGCTGGAAGAGGAAGTCGCGGCGCTGGCCAGGTACGCCACGCCAACGCAGAAGTAGCCGCATTGGCCATATCGGCCACATCGGCCACAAGATGCCGGGTCGCAAGAGCCAGACACCGGCGCATGACATGCACAGGACGAGACAATGAACCGACGCGAGTTCCTGCAGGTGCTGGCTATCGCCGGCGCCGGCGGCATGACCTTTCCCGCCACCGACGCACAAGCCGCGCAGGCCGCCGGCAAGCTCTATGACGTGCCGCGCTTCGGCAATGTGCACCTGCTGCATTTCACCGATTGCCACGCACAACTGCGCCCGCTGCATTTCCGCGAGCCCAACGTCAACCTCGGCGTGGGCGACTACGCGGGCAAGCCGCCGCACCTCGTCGGGCAGGCCTTCCTGCGCCACTACGGCATCGCCCCCGGCAGCGCGCAGGCCCACGCCTTCACCTATCTCGATTTCACCGAAGCCGCGCGCCGCTACGGCAAGGTTGGCGGCTTCGCCCACCTCGCCACGCTGGTCAAGCAGCTCAAGGCCGGGCGGCCCGGCGCGCTGCTGCTCGACGGCGGCGACACCTGGCAGGGTTCCGCCACCGCACTGTGGACGCGCGGGCAAGACATGGTCGACGCCGCGCTGGCGCTGGGCGTGGACGTGATGACCCCGCACTGGGAGATGACGCTCGGCGCCGAGCGCGTCACCGAGATCGTTGAGCGCGACTTCAAGGGCAAGGTCGCCTTCCTGGCGCAGAACATCAAGACCAACGATTTCGGCGATCCCGTCTTCGACCCCTACGTGATCCGCGAGATGAACGGCGTGCCGGTGGCCATCATTGGCCAGGCGTTCCCCTACACACCGATCGCCAACCCGCGCTACTTCACGCCAGACTGGACCTTTGGCATCCAGGAAGAAAACCTGCAGCAGGTCATCGACCAGGCGCGCGGCAAGGGCGCGCAGGTGGTCGTGCTGCTGTCGCACAACGGCATGGACGTGGACCTCAAGCTCGCCTCGCGCGTGCGCGGGCTCGACGCTATCCTCGGCGGCCACACGCACGACGGCATGCCGGCGCCGGTGCCAGTCAGCAACGCCGGGGGCACCACGCTGGTGACCAACGCCGGCTCCAACGGCAAGTTCCTCGGCGTGCTCGACTTCGACGTCAAGGGCGGCAAGGTCAGCGGCTTGCGCTACCGCCTGCTGCCGGTCTTCGCCAACTATCTCGCAGCCGATCCCGCCATGGACGCGCTCATCGCCAAGGTGCGCGCGCCGTATGAGAAGCAACTCGGCGAAGTGCTGGCGCGCAACAGCGGCCTGCTATATCGACGCGGCAACTTCAACGGCACGTTCGACCAGTTGATCCTGGACGGCCTGATGGACGTGCAGGGCGCCGAGATCGCCTTCTCGCCGGGCTTTCGCTGGGGCACCACGCTGCTGCCCGGGCAGGCCATCACCATGGAACACCTGATGGACCAGACCGCCATCACGTATCCCCACACCACCGTCACCGCGATGAGCGGCGAGACCATCAAGACCATCCTCGAAGACGTGGCCGACAACCTGTTCAACCCCGATCCCTACTACCAGCAAGGCGGCGACATGGTGCGCGTGGGTGGCCTGCAATACACCATCGACCCCACCGCGTCGATGGGAAAACGCATCACCGAGATGCGCCTCAAGGGCCAGCCCATCGACGCCGCCAAGACCTACAAGGTAGCCGGCTGGGCACCCGTCTCGGAGGACGCCCGCCAGAGCGGCAGCCCGCCGATCTGGGACCTGATGGCCCAGTGGCTGCGCGCCTCCGGCGAGGTCACCGCCCGCCCGTTGAACCTGCCCACGGTGCGCGGCATGACCGGCAACGCAGGCATGGCAACGTGATTGAACAGCCGCGAAAAACTGAGCTACAATCGTTCGTCACGGGCCGATAGCTCAGCTGGGAGAGCGCTGCGTTCGCAATGCAGAGGTCGGGAGTTCGATCCTCCTTCGGTCCACCAGGATTCGCAGTACAAGACAACGCACTACGTTTAACGACGTAGTGCGTTTTTTGTTTTGGGGGTACGGCATTCCCTGATGCGCCCGCAGGGCACACGTCGTTCTCACGGCTCACCGCGGTTACTCGCGGCGCGTCTTTTGCGAAACCGGGACCACCGACGGATTTGCGGCCGTGGGTGCCGGTGCGGACGGCGCCGGGGACGGCCTGATCTGCGGGCTAGGCGAATGCGGCAACCGCACGGGTGCGATGCCCTCGGATCCCAGCAGCGCCTGGCCGTTGTCATAGCCGGTGGAGACGGCTTCGAGGTAACCCTGCGCAAACGTCTGCTCGGGCGTGACCAATGACTGGGCTGGTGCGGGGGGCTGGGCATAGGCGATGCTGTTCGCGCATAGCGCGAGCACGCGCATCAACAGGACACCTCGGCGCAGCGTTCGCATCCCTGCCTGCATGCGCGAGCAGGGCAGGCTCTCTCGTGGTGCATTGCGGTTGATCTTCATGACGGTTCTCCAAAGGAGCGATGGCTCCGGGTGGGACGGTGGGAACGTGGAAGGAAACGAGCATCGGCGCCGCGCTCTGAACCCTTAACCGCATGGACCATGCCATCCGCCTGGCGGCGCCAATAGCGCAGGCGTCGCCACTTTTCCGGGTAAACCTGTTGGAGAACGACAGACACGCAGGCTGGCCGCGGTTGGGCAGGACACAACATGCGATCGATGAAAGCGAGAGGCGACTATCCCGGCCGGGCTGTGGATAACCTGGCAAAACCCTGGGGATAAGCGGGCAGGAAAGCTGTGCCCGGGCTGGGGGTGGGTTGTGGGGTGTATACGAACAACTTCGAGGCGATTTTCTCTCGCCACGTATACGTCCAGTAGATATCCCGCGAGATCAGGGTATTCCCTAGGGTTTATCCTATTCGCAAGTCATTGAGCAGAAAGGGAAAAACCGGCTTATCCACGGGAAAACGGGCCGTTTACCTACTACTACTATATTGGTATACGTAAACAATAAAGAAAAACATAGGGCAACCATTGCGCCGGGCGTATACGCTGCCCGCCTTTGTTGCAGCGCTTCGCACGTATACCTGCACGGGCATCCTCGCCAGCAGGTATACGTGCCGCCGTCGCGTGCTACCGTCGCCTGCCCGACGTTTACCTCACCTTCGCGGCACCTTGAACGCTTGCCTTGCGCGCAAGGCCTCCTCTCGCGTCGCACAGCCTTCCCGGTGATCGTTGACCAGGCCCATCGCCTGCATCAGCGCGTACATCGTGGTGGGGCCGACAAAGCGCCAGCCGCGTTTTTTCAGGTCCTTGGACAGCGCGGTGGATTCCGGCGAGATGGCCATGGTGCGCAGCACTTCCGGCGTCAGCAGCTTGGGGCGGCTGGCCGGATCGGGCTCGAAGCGCCAGAAGTACGCGGCCAGCGACGGCTCTGTCTCCAGCAGTTCCAGGGCGCGCTGCGCGTTGTTGATCGCCGCCTCGATCTTGCCGCGGTGCCGCACGATGCCGGCGTCGCCCAGCAGCCGCTGGATATCGCGTTCGCCGAAACGGGCCACCTTTTCAATCTCGAAGTTGGCGAAGGCGCGGCGAAACGCCTCGCGCTTGCGCAGGATGGTGAGCCAGCTCAGGCCGGCCTGGAAACCTTCCAGGCATAGCTTCTCGAACAGGCGCCGGTCGTCGTCAACGGGAAAGCCCCATTCGTTATCGTGGTAGTGGCAGTAGTCTTCCAGCGTGCCGCACCAGCTGCAGCGCTGGCGCTCCGTGTCCGCCACGGTGTTAGTAGCCGGTAGCGCCGCTTTCTTCGCTGCTTTCGGTGCCACGTTCTTCGGCACCGTCGTCGGCACCTTCTTCGGCCCCTTCGTTGCCACCTTTTTTGTTACGTTGCTATCTGCTGCCATGGGTGCGGTCTCCTTCGATCTGTCATCTTAAAGCGACTCGCGCGGCATGTCGCGCCCACGCGGCCTCGGGGCGCATTTGCTACGATGCCGCCCGTAAAGGACGAATTGATTAAGAGGACTGACATGGAAAAACGACTGGCGACCATCGAAGAAGACGGCTGGCAGCTCGACGACGGCGAGGTCATCGGCGAGGCGCACCCCGAGACGTTCTGGGTGCCGGCACTGGCGGAGCGCCAGGCCCTGCAGGCCGGCCAGCTGGTGAAGCTGATCTTTCGCATCGTCACTGCTGACGAGCAGGACCGCGAGGAGCAGCACGTGGAACGCATGTGGGTGGTCGTGACCGGCCGTGAGGGCGATCTCTACAGTGGCGAGCTGGACAACCAGCCTTATTGCACAGAGGAAATGGCGCCCGGCATGCCGCTCTGGTTCGAGGCGCGGCATGTGATCAATATCCATAAAGAGGGCGAAGAAGAATAACCCGCCCCGGTTAAGCGCCCAGCCGGCGCATATCGACTGGAATCGCCCGGAATCGCCTGGAAATGTCGGTCTGGCGTTACACTGGACATGCATGATGCAGGCGGTGATGGGTGCCGGCAAACGCAGTATCCGCACCAACGGCCGCCGCCTTCCCCAACCTTCTTAGGCGAAACCTCATCTGATGCGCTGGATATTCGGGGTGATTGGCTTGGTGCTCGGCATGGTGGCGGCCGGGTTTGGCGGTGCGCTGACGGGCGCGGTCCTGGGCTTCGGTTTTGGCTGGATGGTCAGCGACCGGCCCACCCGGCCTCCTGGTGAGGGCGAAGCGCAGGGCGCGGCGGCGGCTCCGCTCGAAGCCCGCGTGCTGCGGCTCGAGCAGGAGCTGTCCACGCTCAAGCGCGAGCTGGCGAGCCTGCGCGGCGAGAGCATGGGCACCCCATCGGCCACATCGACCCTTGGCGCAGCGCCGGGTACGGTTGCCGCCAGCGATGTCCCGTCCTTCGAGCCGGCTGCCAGCGTCGCCGTGCCAGTGCCGTCCATCCCGGCGGCGATCCCGATCCCGGTTGAGGCGGCACCCGTGCCGAACTCCACGCCAGCTCCGCCGCTGGCACCCGCTCCCGCACCTGTAAGCGCGCGCCACATTGAACCACCGCTTTCGTCCACGCTCGGGCCGGGCGAACCCGATTTCGTCGAGCGCGCGATATCCGCCGCGCGCGGCTGGCTGCTTGGCGGCAACAGCGTGGTGCGGGTGGGCATCCTGATCCTGTTCTTCGGCGTGGCGTTCCTGCTCAAGTACGCCTCCGACAACGCCATGCTGCCGGTCGAGTTCCGGCTGGCTGGCGTGGCGGCCGGCGCGGTGCTGCTGCTGCTGGCGGGCTGGCGCCTGCGCGAGCGGCGCGCCGCCTATGCGCTGGTGTTGCAGGGCGGTGGCGTGGGCGTGCTGTATCTCACCGTCTTCGCCGCCACCAAGCTCTATGGCCTGCTGCCGGCCGCGGCCGCGTTCGCGCTGATGGTGGTCATCTGCGCGCTCGCCGGCGGCCTCGCGGTGCTGCAGAACGCCCCGGCGCTGGCGTTCACCGGCAGCGCCGGCGGCTTCCTTGCCCCGGTGCTGATCGCAACGGGCGGCGGCAGCCATGTGATGCTGTTCAGCTACTACGCGCTGCTCAATGCCGGCGTCTTTGCCATTGCCTGGTTCCGGGCCTGGCGCCAGCTCAACCTGCTCGGCTTTGCGTTTACCTTTGGCATCGGCACGGCCTGGGGCGCGCTGAACTACCGGCCCGAACTGCTCGCCACCACGGAGCCCTTCCTGATCCTGTTTTTCCTGATGTATACGGGCATCGCGCTGCGCTATGCGCTGCGCCGGCGGGTCAGCCTGAAGGACTACGTGGATGGTACGCTGGTGTTCGGCACGCCGCTGCTGGCCATGGGGCTGCAGGCCGCGCTGGTGCGCAATATTCCTTTTGCCATGGCATGGAGCGCGGTGGCGCTCGCGGCGTTCTATCTCGGCCTGGCGGCGTGGCTGGCGGCGCGCCGCGATCGCCTGGGGCTGCTGTTTGAAGCCGTGCTGGCGCTGGGCGTCATCTTTGCGTCGCTGGCGGTGCCGCTGGCGTTCGACGGGCGCACCACAAGCGCTGTATGGGCCGTGGAAGGCGCTGCCGTGGTGTGGGTGGGGGTGCGCCAGCAGCGGCGCCTTGCGCTGGCCAGCGGGCTGCTGCTGCAGCTGGCGGCCGGCGCGGCGTTTGCCGCGGGCAGCTTGTTCGAGGCCACGCAACTGGCGTGGCCGGTGCTGAACAGCCGCTACGTGGGCACGCTGCTGCTGGCGGTGGCCGGTGTTTTCAGCGGCTGGCGCCTGCACGGGCAGCCCGAGGCGCGTGCCTGGTCCGCGCCATGCGCGCCGCTCGGCCTGGGGGCGGCGTTGTGGGGACTGCTGTGGTGGCTGGGCGGCGGCGTGATCGAAATCCAGCACTGGTATGGCGTGCGGGGCTGGCAAGTGCGCGCGCTGCTCGACATGCTGGCGATGTTCATGGTGCTGAGCGCGTGGTTGGCGCACCTGGCGCGGCGCGTCCTGGCGTGGCCGCTGGCCAGCGTGCCGGCGCAGGGCATGGCGCCGCTGCTGGCGGTCCTTGCCGTGCTTAGCTGCATCGTGCCGTCGGCGTCGCCCTTGCTCGGCTTTGGCGCGCTCGCCTGGCTGATCGTGTTTGGCGCCGCCTGGCTGCTGCTGTGGCGGCAGCAGGACGATGAACGCGATGCCTTGCTGGCGCCCATGCATGCTCTGTTGTTCTGGACCGTGTGCGTGCTGCTGTCCACCGAAGCTTACTGGCGGCTGCGTGCCTATGTGCCGGAGGGCGCCTGGAGCTGGAGCGCCTGGGCCTATGGCTATGGCGGGCTGCTGGCGCTGCTCTCGGCCTGGGGCTGGCGCCTGCGTTGGCCGGTGGGGCGTTTCCAGCGTGCTTACCTGTTGTATGGCGCGCTGCCGCTGGTGGCGTTGCTGTGGCTGTGGAGCATTGCCAGCGTGTCCAGCGACGGCGACGCCGCGCCGCTTTCCTACCTGCCGCTGCTCAACCCGCTCGATGTTGCCCAGCTGCTTGCCATGCTGGCGGTGGCGCTGTGGCAGCACCGGCTTGCCGCCGCGGGCCTGGCCACGCGGCCGCGCGTGCTCGGGTACGCCGCGATCGCCACGGTGTTGCTGTGGCTAAACGCCGTGCTCCTGCGCACCCTGCACCACTGGGCCGGCGTGCCCTACACGCTGGAGGGCCTGGGCGGCTCCACGCTGGTACAGGCGTCGCTGTCGATGTTCTGGACCGTGCTGGCGCTGATCACCATGGTGGCAGCCACCCGCCGCGGCGCGCGCGCGCTGTGGTTCGTGGGGGGCGCGTTGCTGGGGGTGACGGTGGTCAAGCTGTTCCTGTTCGACCTGTCCTTCGTCAAGGGCATCGAGCGGATCATCTCGTTTATCGGCGTGGGCGTGCTGCTGCTGTTGATCGGCTACTTCTCGCCCCTGCCGCCAAAGCAAGAGGAGGCGACGTGATGGCGGCTTTCCGAACCGCGGCCGGGCGGGCGCTGCCGATGCTGATGGCCGCGCTGTTGCCATCGCTGCTGTCATCGCTATTGCTGCCGCTGCCCGCGCGGGCTGAGCGGTTCGCGCTGGCGACCGAACGCGACGCAGCGTACTACGCCGTGACCCTGGACGCCGATGTCTACACCCATAGCGCGCGCCCCGGGCTGGCTGACCTGCGCGTGCGCAACGGCACAGGCGAATTGCTGCCTTACGCGCTGGATCTGCCGCCCGAGCCGGCGGCCGAGGTACGCTCGCTGCGCGATGTGCCGTGGTTCGCGCTGCCGGCCGCGCAGTCGCGGCAGTCCGCGCCCCTGGGCGTGGTGATCGGGACCGACGGCGCGCTGCGCGCCGCCACCGCCCCGCCCGCAGCCGGCACTGCCGGGGCATGGCTGCTCGACCTGAGCCAGTTGCGCGACGACGCCGGCGCGGTGGTGATCGGCCTGCCGGATGGCGATTACCAGGGCAGGGTGGACGTTGCCAGCAGCGACGACCTGCAGCACTGGCAAGCCGCGGGCGGCGCGCAGCTGCTGCGGCTGAGCCGCGAGGGCAGCACGCTGAGCCAGGACCGCATTGCGTTGGGGCGCCTGCGGGCGCGTTACCTGCGGCTGCAGTGGCAGGGCGCGCCGCCCGTGCCGGCGCGCGTGCAGGTGGAGACCGTGGCGGCCAGCCTGCCCTCGCCGCTGGCGCTGCAATGGCGCGACGGCATCGTCGCCACGCAGGCCCAGCCTGGGGGCGATTACCTGTTCGACAGCGGCGGACGCTTCCCGGCCGAGCGCGTGCGCATTCGCCTGCCGCAGACCAACACGGTGGTGCAAGCCACGCTGTGGTCGCGGCCCGATGCGCAGGCATCCTGGCGCATGGTCAGCAGCGCACAGCTCTACCGTCTTTCCGGCGCGGCGGGCACCGAGCAGGAAAGCGCCCAGCTGGCGATCGGGCGCAACACGGATCGCCTGTGGCGCCTGAGCGTGGATGCCCGCGCTGGTGGGCTTGGCGCCGGCATGCCGGTGCTGGCGCTTGGCTGGCGCCCTGCCGTGGTGACCTTTGTCGCGCGCGGCGTGCGGCCGTTCTCGCTAGCGGTTGGGGAGCCGGCGGGCGCGGTGCAAGAACCCGGGGCGGTCGCGCGGGCCGAGTTGCTCGCCGGGCCGGCACCGGTGATCGCCGACGCCCGGATTGCAGGCATGACGGCTTCGCCGCCGGCGGCCGTGCCTTCGGACACCCAGCGCAGCCGGCGCTTCATCCTGTGGGGTGCGCTGCTGCTGGCGGTCGGCGTGCTGGGCTTGATGGCCTGGCGGCTGCTGCGGGTGCTGGGCGCGGCGCAGGCGCCGCCGGACTGAGCGCAAAGAAAAAGGCCAACCTTGCGGCTGGCCTTTTTCATTTCAAAGCGACGTCCGGCGGTACTACTGCAGGGGCTTGCCGGTACGGTCGTGCATGAACAGCAGCGCGACAAAGCTGATCGCGGCCGCGGCAATCACGTAGTAGGCCGGCGCCAGCTTGCTGCCGCTCGATGCGATCAGCCAGGTCACGATCAGCGGGGCAAAGCCGCCGAAGATGGTCACGGCGAAGTTGTAGGCCAGCGACAGGCCGGTGGAGCGGACCTCGGTGGGGAACTGCTCGGCCAGCACGGCCGGTGCCGGGCCGGTGAAGGCCGCCAGCAGGATGCCCAGGATCACCTGGACCATCAGCAGCGTCTGGGTGGTCGGCGAGACGTTGAGCCAGTGGAACAGCGGATAGGCCAGCACGCCGATGATCAGCGCCACGGTGCCCAGCATGCGCTTGCGGCCCACGCGGTCGGACAGCATGCCCATCAGCGGGCACAGCACCAGGATGATGGCGCCGCACAGTGCGGTCGACTGGAAGGTGGCGCCCAGCGGCAGGCCGAGCTGCTGCTTCGCGTACGACGGCATGTAGAACACCAGCACATAGGTGCAGACCGTCCACAGGATGGTCACGCCCAGGCCGGCCAGCACTTCGCGCGGATGGTCGCGCAGCACCTGCGTGAGCGGCGAGAACTTGACCTTGCTGGCAGCGCGCTCGGCGCGGCGGGCCTCAAAGGCGGGCGGCTCTTCCAGGTGCGAGCGGATATACATCCCGACCGGGCCGATCAGCAGGCCGAACAGGAACGGGATACGCCAGCCCCAGGCATCGATCTGCTCCGGCTCCAGGCCGTTGATCACCAGCGCGCCCATGGCAGCGCCCAGCATGAAGGAAATGCCCTGGCTGGCCTGCTGCCAGCTCGCGTAGGCGCCGCGCTCCTCGTCAGGGGCGTGCTCGATCAGGAAGGCGGTGGCGCCGCCAACCTCGCCGCCGGCCGAGAAGCCCTGGATCAGCCGGGCCACCACGATCAGCGCCGGTGCCCACAGGCCGATCGACGAATAAGTGGGCGCCAGGCCGATGATGGCGGTGCCGAGCGCCATCATCAGGATGGTCAGGGTCAGCGCTGCCTTGCGGCCGACGCGGTCGGCGTAGACGCCGAGCACGATGGCGCCGACCGGGCGCATGAAAAAGCCCACGCCGAAGGTGGCGACGGTCAGCAGGAAAGACGTGAGGTCATTGCCGGTGGGGAAGAACAGCTTGGCAATGATCAGCGCAAAGAAGCTGTAGACGGTGAAGTCGAACCACTCCAGGCCGTTGCCGATGGTGGCGGCGAGGATGGCCTTTCGTCGTTGGGCTTTGGATATTTCGTGGACTTGAGGTATTGCAGCGTTGGCTTGCATGTGGCGTTTGATGCGGTGAGAAATCGACGGGAGGCCTGCCCCGAAACTGGACATGCACTCGGAAAGGCAGAATAGTAAGCGATTCTTTAATTAGCCAGCAGGATGGCAGCGTGTGGAGTCAGATCCGCATGGCCGGCTGCGCGGCCAGCGCCCCGTGGAATGTTCCACGTGAAGCAAGCATGCGCGTGCCCGGCGTCCAGGGCGCGCGACGGCCGGGATTCAGGGCTGGCTGGCGTGATGCTGGCGCGCGCTGCGGGCGTCGGGCGCCTCGCCCGGGCCGGCTTCTTGTTGCGGCTCCGGCGTATCCGGGCGCTGGCGCGTGAGCCAGAGCCAGAGGGCGCTGCCGACCCACCCGGCCACGAAGACGGAATCGCCCACATGGTTGAGCAGCGCAGGGGCGCCAGGCGCGTTGAATACATCGACCAGCAAGGGGGCGGGAAGGCGGGCGGCGATCCATAGGAGCACAGCCGGTCCGCTTGCATACACGCCTGGCTGCCACCAGTTTGCATGGGGCAGCAAGGGCCTGTGGGCTGTGCGCTTGACCACGTTGTTCTCCAACCTGACACGCTTCAGGGCGCGTCGTATCCAGTCATGCGGGGTTTGCCAGGGCCCGCGCGGACGACGCGTTGCGCCGCGCAAAGCTGGGCCGGACCCCGTGCTGGAATCATAAGCCGATTGCCCGCCGCGTGTCCGAATCTTTAAAGCGTTGTGTGGTGCACCCCACGCTCGCAGGGTGGGCCGGGTGCGCATGCGGTGGTGGGACGTGCGGTAGCGCCGCGTGAATTCAAGTTTTTTGATGGAGGTGTCCGCAAATAGCTGGCGCAGGGGCTGGGCAGTTTTGTCAAACTGAACACCGCTATCAAAAGGATTTGAAGGCCGCCATCATGCTTCCCGCCATCTACATCTCCCACGGTTCGCCCATGCTCGCCCTTGATCCGGGCCCGAGCGGCGCCGCCTTCGACGCCCTTGGCCAAGTGCTGAGGGCGCGCAAGCCGCGCGCCGTGCTGGTGATCTCGGCGCACTGGATCTACAGCACCCTGGTGGTCGGCACCCGCGAGCGGCAGGAGGCTTGGCACGACTTCGGCGGCTTTCCGCGCGCGCTATACGAACTGCGCTACGACGCCCCGGGCTCGCCGGCGCTGGCCGCTCGCGTCAAGGCGCTGGTCGAGGCCGCGCAGGTCCCCGGCGCCGCGGTAGTGCTGCAGGACGATGAGCGCCCGCTGGATCACGGCGCCTGGATGCCGATGCGGCATTTCTTCCCGGATGCCGACATCCCGGTGGTGCAACTGGCCCTGAACCCCTATCTCCCCCCCGCAGCCCAGATCGAGATCGGCCGGGCGCTGGCGCCGCTGCGCGACGAGGGCGTGCTGGTGCTGGGCTCGGGCAGCTTTACCCACAACCTGCAGGAAGTCTTCGGTGCCGGGGGCCGGCGCGAGCAGCACGGCTCGCCCGTCGAGCCCTATGTGGAGGCATTCCGCGGCTGGATGATCCAGGCGCTGGACGATGCGCTCGCCACCGGCGACACCACGCGCATCGCGGACTATCGCGCGCAGGCGCCGTATGCGCGCCGCGCCCATCCCGCCGACGAGCATTTGCTGCCATTCTTCGTGGCGCTGGGCGCTGCGCTGGGCCCGCACGAAGGCGTGCCCGCCGAGCAGGCGCCGGCCGGCGTAGCACGCGTGGCCGATGAGGTCACTTATGGCGTGCTGGCGATGGATACCTTCGTGTTCGAAGGGGCCGGCACGCACCATGCCCCGGCATGGAGCGAGGCTGCCTGAGCCTGCCTGGGCATCACGCCTTGCGGGCCAAAAGGTAAGGGCGCGCCAGGCGCGCGCCCGCCACGGCGATCCAGCCCATGGTGAGGGCAACCACGCCCAGGCCGTATCGCAGGCTGGTGACATGGGCCACGCCGCCAATCATCACCGGCCCCATCAGCAAGCCGATATAGGCAAAACGCGCCACGCGCGAGATGGCTTCGGCCGGCGTCACACCCGGCAGGCGCGAAGCCGCCACGAAGAAGATCGGCACCATGTTCGCCGCGCCCAGGCCCATCAGCGCGAAGCCGACCAGGGTCGCCGCCGGCGCGGGCCACAACAGCGCCAGCAAGATCCCCGCGAACGCCACCCAGGCGCTGGCGCCGAGCGTGCGCGCATCCGACCAGCGCGCGCGCAGGCGGTCGCCGCCAAAGCGGCCGCAGGCCATGCCACCGGAGAAAGCGGCATAGCCGGCGCTGATCCAGGCGTCCGGCGCCAGCGCCACCTCGCGCATGTAGACGCTGGACCAGTCATACATCGCACCCTCGCCAACCAGGCCCAGGAACGCCATCAGGCCCAGCAGCCAGAGCGCGCGCACCGCATGTGCGCGGTGATGCGCGGAAGGTGGCGGCACGGGATGGTCGTCCAGCAGCCAGGGTGCCACGCCCGCCGTGACCGCCGCGGTCAGCACCGCCATGCCGAGGGCGTGCGCCAGCGGCGGCACGCCCAGGCCCAGCAGCACGCCGCCAACCGCCGCGCCCGCCATGCCGCCCAGACTGAACATGCCGTGCAGCGCGGACATGATGGGCCGCGCGCGGCTGGCCTCCACGGTGGCGGCCTGCGCGTTCATGCCCACGTCGAAGGCCGCGTTGGCCATGCCGAAGGCGATCAGTGCCAGGATCAGCAAGGCAAACTCCGGCATGGCCAGGATGGCCACGGTAGCCACGGCGTAGACCAGCCCGCTGCGCCGGCAAGCGGCCGCGCTGCCCACGCGCCCCACCCAGCGTCCCACCGGCCCCATCGCCGCGATGGCGCCCCCGGCCACGGCCAGCATGGCCAGCGACAGCACCGCATCCGACAAGCCGAAGCGCGCCTTGATGGTCGGGATGTGCACGCCCCAGGTGGCAAAGGTGGCGCCGTTGACAAAAAACAGCGCCATGGTGGCGCGCGCGGCATGCTCCACTCGCCGCGCGCTGACTGGCGCGGCGGCGGGTGTTGCGCAGGAGGGGGAGGGCGGCTGGGTCAGGTTGGGGGAAGCGGAATCGGGCATATTGGCGGCGGGCACGGCCAACCGCGCCTGGCGGCGCGGGAGGTGCCCTGGCGGGCGCTGCAGGGTAATCGAGCCCTGCATCGTCGCACATCGGTGCGTCGGGCGCATGACCGGCGGCGTAGCCGGCCGGCGTGGCCGGCTACGCCGCCGCCGTGTGGCTGGCCGTGCGCAGCAGCCCGTGCCGGTGCAGGGCAAAGCCGAAAGCCGCCAGCGCCATCAGCGCCAGCGCCACCATCACCCACAGCATCAGCCAATAGCCGCCCGCGGCGCGCCACAGCAATGCGCCCAGCCAGGGCGCGGCGGCTTGCATCAGCAGCACCGGCGTCATCATCAGGCCGTTGAGCGTGGCGTAATGGTGGCGCGAGATCAGTTCCGGCATGGCCATGGCGCGCAGCATGGTGTTGATGCCGTTGGCGCAGCCGTACAGCACCGCCGCCAGCATCAGCCATTTGCCATAGCCGAGCGCAAAGCACAGCAGGCCCAGGCACATCACCAGATAGACCGGCAGCGACAGCCGCAGCGGGTGGCGCACGGGAAAACGCATCATCACCAGGCGGCCGACCACCTGCGCCGGGCCGATCAGCGCCGCCACCACCAGTTGCTCGCCCAGCGGCAAGCCCTTTTCGGTCAGCATCGGGATCAGGTGGGCACCCAGCAGCGAGGCAATCACCGCCAGCGCGGTGAAGGCCAGCACCACCGCCCAGAACACCGGCTGGCGCAGCGCGATCCCGGCGATGCCCGGTTGCGCGGCATCCGCCAGCGGGGCCGGCGCCGGCGCCGGCGCGGCCGCGTAGGTGGCATGTGCCGCGTAGCGCAGGCGGGCGTGCAAGGGCGCGCAGACGAAGAGGTTGAGCCCGGCGAAGCACAGCAGCGTCTCGCGCCAGCCCAGGTGCAGCACCAGCCATTGCGCCAGCGGCACGAAGATGGTGCTGGCAAAGCCCGCCATCAGCGTCACGGTGACGATGGACTTCTGGTAGCCATCGCCAAAGGCCTGGCGCAGCACGACGAAGGCGGGCTCGTACAGCGTGGTCGCCATGGCCAGCCCGATCGGTATCCACATCAGCAGGAAGGTCGCCTGGTTCGGGCTCCACGCCCACAGCAGCAGGCCGGTGCCGGCCAGCACGGAGCCCGTGCACATCACGGCGCGCGCCGGCACGCGGTCTAGCAGGCGGCCCACCGCGAACGAGCACATCGCCCAGACCAGCAGCCCGAGCGAATAGCCGCCGGCAAGGAAGGGCTTGGAGTAGCCCAGTGTCGCGCTCATCGGCCCGATGAACACGGTGAAGGCGAAATACAGCGTGCCCCAGGAAATCGTTTCGGTAATGCCAAGGGTCCAGACCAGCTGGCGTGGCGAGATGGCGCGTGGGCCGGGTGGGGCGTCTTGTCGTGTCATGGCGCGCCTGGACGCGGTATGTACCGCCGCGCAATGGCCGCCGTGAGGAGGGGGATGGCGCGCTGGGCGGCGAGGGGGGTGAGCGGGCATTGTAGCGGGCATCCAGGCGGAATGCCCACCTTGCGTCACATGGGCTAGCGGCTATTGCTTACCCGTGGGCGGCCCTTTGAGCTCCACCATATTGCCGTCCGGGTCGTGCACGTAGATCGACGGGCCTTTGCCTTCGGCGCCGAAGCGCATCTCCACGGGACCCGGTTCCACGCCGTGCGCACGCAAGTGGGTGCCGATCGTTTCGGCATCGAACGGATCGAGGCGCAGGCAGAAGTGGTCGAGGTTGCGGCCTTCCCTGCCCGGCCCAGCGCCGCCGGCACGGCCCAGCGGGCCGTCCAACGCTACCAGGTCGATCAGCCCGCCGCCCGCGCGTAACTGGATCAGGCCGAATTCCGCCTGCACACGTTCGACGCTGCAGCCAAGCACGTCCACATAGAAGCGCATGAGCGCCGTCACGTTGCCGGTACGCAGGACAAGGTGATCGATGCCGAGGATGCGGAACATGGCCAAAACTCCCTGCGCTCCCAGCGCTCAGATATCCGGAATCAGCCGCTTGCCCAGGCTCACCGCCTCGTCCTGCGCGTACCCGAGGCTGCGGTAGAAGTCGATGACCTTGCTGTTGCCAGTGCGCACCAGCAGGTTGATCTTGGGGCAGCCGCGCTCGATCAGCAACTGCTCGGCGTGCGCCATCAGGCGGCGGCCGTAGTCGCGGCGCTGGTGATCCGGGTGCACCGCCAGGTAGTAGACCCAGCCGCGATGGCCGTCAAAGCCGATCATGGCCGATGCCACCGGGCGGCCCTCCACTTCGCCCACCAGGAACAGCTCGGGCTGCTCGGTCAGCTTGCGGGCAATGTCCTTCTTCGGGTCGTTCCACGGCCGGGTCAGGCCGCAGGCTTGCCAGAGGTCGATGATGGCGGCTTCGTCGGCGGCCAGGTAAGGGCGGATCTGCATGCGGATTGATGCGCCGCGGCATGCGGCGGCAATGTTAAGTCCTTGACAGTGTAGCCGCCAAACCTGTGCCAGAATCGTTGCTCAATGTTTGTTCAATCGTTGTTCATCACAAGCAAAACAAGCAGGATCACCCTGCACGGAGACCCCACAATGAGCGAAACGACCACGCACGCCCGCGCCACCTTCAG
Organism: Cupriavidus sp. GW821-FHT02F09; assembly: GCF_059421605.1. Lineage (NCBI taxonomy): Bacteria > Pseudomonadati > Pseudomonadota > Betaproteobacteria > Burkholderiales > Burkholderiaceae > Cupriavidus > Cupriavidus sp. GW821-FHT02F09. The sequence continues at coordinate 37,897 of NZ_JBWKVH010000013.1, read as the reverse complement.
CCACATGGAACAAGGCACGCGCGAGGACTGGGCGGCGATATCCGCCGAGTTCATGCCCTTTGCGCAGGCGCTGGCCGACCGCGTGCTCGATCACCTGCGGCTGCTCGAGGGCGACTGCGGCGGCTTTCCCATCGACCGCCTGACCCACTGCCTGCAGACCGCCACGCTGGCCCACCGCGACGGGCGCGACGAGGAGTACGTGGTATGCGCGCTGCTGCACGATATCGGCGACACACTCGGCAGCTTCAACCATCCCGACATCGCCGCCGCCATCCTCAAGCCCTTCGTCAGCCCGGAGAATCTGTGGATGGTGGAGAAGCACGGCGTGTTCCAGGGCTACTACTTCTTCCATCACCTGGGTCTGGACCGCAACCTGCGCGAGCAATTCCGCGACCAGCCCGCGCTGTTCGAGCGCACCGCGGAGTTCTGCGCCAAGTACGACGGCGCGGCCTTCATGCAGGACTACGACACGCTGCCGCTGTCCTTCTTCGAGCCGATGGTGCGGCGCGTGTTCGCGCGTCCGCGCAACTCGATGTACGTGAAGGAGAACGAGAGTACGCTGGCGCAGCCGGCCTGAACCTGGCCGCCATGGGTTGACTGCAGGAAGTTGAATTTCTGTCTTGACGGAAATTTCCGAACAGATAAACTGTCAGGCATGGAACTTCAACCGGTCGCACAACGCTTCGTCCTGCACTGGGGCGAAATGGGCTCTAAGTGGGGCGTCAATCGCACCGTCGCGCAGATTCACGCCCTGCTGTTCCTTGCCGAGCATCCGCTGCCGGCCGAGGAAATCGCCGACACGCTCAACGTCGCACGCTCCAACGTCAGCAACAGCCTCAAGGAGTTGCAGAACTGGAAGCTGATCCGCACCGTGCACATGATGGGCGACCGGCGCGATCACTTCGAGACCATCACCGATGTGTGGGACCTGTTCCGCACCGTGGTGCGCGAGCGCAAGCAGCGCGAGTTCGATCCCACCATCGATGCCTTGCACGAATGCGTGAGCAATCCCGCGTTCGCCAAGGAGAGCAAGGAAGTGCAAAAGCGCATCATCGCCACCTTGCAGCTGATGGAAACGCTGGGCAGCTGGGGCGACGAAATGCTGCGCCTCTCGCCCGATACCCTGGTCAAGGTGATGAAGCTCGGCGCGCGTATCCAGAAGCTGGTGCGTGGCGACCAGCGTGCCCGCGAAGCCGGCAAGTAGCACAGGCATGAAAAGCAGGCCACCGCGGTGGCCGCTTTTTTTGACCAGATATTTCTCTTAAGACAGAAATTAATGTAAATAAGGATGCTTGAGATGGACCCCACCAGCGGCACGCTCTACACCGTCATCCTCAACCTGCTGATCATGCAGGGATTGATGGGTGCCTTCGATACCGTCTGGCATCACGAACTGCGCTGCGCCTTGCCGCAGCAGCACAACGCCGCGCCGGAGCTGCGCCTGCACGCGATCCGGGCAGTGCTGTACGGCGTGCTGTTTGGCGGCCTGGCCTGGTTTGCCTGGGGCGGCGCCTGGCTGGTGCCGCTATGGGCCATCGTTGCCATCGAGATCCTGCTCACGCTGCGCGACTTCGTGGTGGAAGACCAGACCCGCAGCCTGCCGCCGAGCGAGCGGGTGACGCATACCGTGCTGGCCATCAACGGTGGCGTGATCTTTGGCCTGCTGGCCTGGCATTCGCAAGCCTGGTGGGAACTGCCATCGGGCCTGCACTTCCATCCACAAGGCTGCCAAAGCTGGGTGCTGAGCGTGTTCGCGCTCGGCGTGGCCGCCTCTGGCGTGCGCGATGCGTTCGCAAGCCGCTCGCTGGCGGCCCGCGCCGGTGTTACGCCGTCGTTCGATTTCACCGGCGCCGATCCCTCCCGGCGCGCGCAATCGTTCCTGCTGACCGGCGGCACCGGCTTTATCGGGCAGGCGCTGGTGCGCTCGCTGCTGGCCGATGGCCATCGCGTGACGATCTGGGCGCGCAACCCGCGCGTGGCTGCACAGTTGTTCGACGGCCGCGCCGCATGCGTCGGTTCGCTGGCGCAGATCGATCCGGCCGTGCGCTTCGATGTGGTGATCAACCTTGCCGGCGCGCCCATCCTCGGCCCGCGCTGGAGCGCCGCACGCAAGCGCAGCCTGGTGGAAAGCCGGGTGGGCACCACGCGCGCGCTGGCAGCGTGGCTGGCCGCCGCAGCGTACCGGCCGCGCCTGATGATCAATGGCTCGGCGGTGGGTTTCTACGGCATCCAGGGTGACGACGACCTGAGCCAGCGTACGGAGGCCAGCGCGCCGCAGGACATCTTTGCCTCGCAGTTGTGCCAGCAGTGGGAGGACGCGGCCCGCGCCGTGACGCCGCTGGGTATCCCGCTAGCCATCCTGCGCCTCGGCGTGGTCTATGGCCATCAAGGCGCGCTGCCCGCCATGCTGATGCCGGTGTGGCTCGGCTTTGGTGGCCCGATGGGCAGCGGCCGGCAAGCGCAGAGCTGGGTACATATCCACGACGTGCTCGGCGTGATCGCCTGGCTCTGCCGGGGCGACGCCGCGCAAGCCGCGCCGGCGGCTGTCGCCACCTATAACCTGGTTGCGCCGGATACCCCGAGCCAGGCCGGGTTTGTGCGCACGGCGGCTGCGTTGCTGCGCCGGCCCGCCTTCATGCCCACGCCCGCATGGCCGATGCGGCTGGCGTTGGGCGAGCAGGCCACGCTGCTGCTCGACGGGCTGCGCGTGGCGCCGGCGCGCCTGCAGCGGGAAGGCTATGCCTTCCGCTTCCCGACCCTGCAACTGGCGCTGGAGGACCTGCTCGGCAACGGGCGGGCACGTCGATGAACACGTTAGCCGCGCATGGCACGGACGCTGGCCCGCAAAGCCTGTACGGGACCATGCTGGGTGCCGCTCTTGCCAGCCTGCCGCCGGTGCTGCAGCGCGTGCATCGTGCCGAGGGCGTGCACCTGCGCGGCACGCTGCGCGTGCGCTGGAGCGCGCGGCGCTGGCTGCGCGCGCTGATGCGGCTGTCGGCGCTGCCCCGGCCCACGGCGGCGGCGCCGACCCTTGTGACCATCTCGCCGGAGCCAGCTGGCGAGCGCTGGCACCGCAGCATCGGCGGGCACATCGTGGCGAGCCGCATGCGGCTCGCGCGGGCCGGGCAGGTGACGGAACGCATGGGGCCGCTGGCAATCGTGCTGGCAACGCGTGTCGATGGCACCGGCCGGTTGTGGCAGGCCAGCCGCGGCGTCAGCCTGTTCGGCCTGACCGTGCCGTGGCTGCACGTGCTGGCCAGCGAACGCGCACGGGATGCGCACAGCTATCGCTGCGATGTGCGCATATGGGGGCCCCGCCTGGGCTACCTGCTGCGCTATGACGGCGTGCTGACCATCCGCGAACCTGAATCTGAACCCGAGACTTACCTGGAGAATATGGCATGAAGTCCAATCCAACCATCGGGCGCAATGCGTCCATCAGCCTGCCCCGCGTACCGGGGTGGATGCCTGCCGTACTGCGGCTGGCAGCCCTCTACAACCTGCTCTATGCGATTGCGCTGAGCCTGTGGCCGTCGCAGATCTTCGACTGGCTGGGCATGCCGGCCACGCCCGATGCCATGATCCGCTGCATTGGCATGATGGTGGGCGTCTACGCGCTGGGCTACTGGATCGCGGCGCAGGACATGCTGCGCTACTGGCCGCTGGTGGTGGTGGGACTGGTGGGCAAGACCCTGGGGCCGCTGGGCTTCTTGCATGGCGCGCTGACCGGTGTGTTCGCATGGCGCAGTGGCCTGTTCGTGCTGTGCAGCGACCTGATCTGGTGGGTGCCGTTCTGGGGGATGACGCTGTTCGCGTTGAAGCACCGGGACCGCTGATATCGCTGCGTCAGCAGTGTCTTTACCCCCTGCCTTCGCGCAATCCCCAAGCAAAAGCAGAAATTTCCTACTCTTTTATCGCACCGTGTTGGGTATAGATTGAGGCACCCCGAATGTAACCTATAGGAGGTGCACTTTTATGGCGCTGCCCAACACACCCTTTCGCCCATGCGGGCACGTTCTGCACACCCGGCCAGCGCTGTTCGTGCTGATCAACTACGCGCCATGCGAGGGCCAGCCGGACTGGTGCAACGCCTCATGCGAATTCGTGGAGGAGGGCAATGCCGATGCCGGCTCGGCACTGGCCGTCCATATCTCGCCCTTTGACGCACTGCTGAACGCGGCGTTCGTGTCTAGCCCGGGCAAGCCGTATCACGTCGCGCATGCGGCGGCTTTCGATCCCCGGACCTTGATCCGGGATAGCGGCGGAAAGCTCCATATCAACCTGCACTGCGGCTGGGCTGCGAGCGACGGCCGGATCGTGGTCAGGCGCAAAGGGGGGCTCGCCAGCGTTTGCATGGTGCAGACCGACGAGATCCCGCCATCGGCGCACGATGCCATCGAGCTCGAGATCGACCAGCAAGGCATTGCCAGGTACGAACGCGTGCGCGAACACGCCGGGCTGTTCGCGCACGCGGATTCGCATAGCCTGATCGAAACGTGGACGGAACAGCAACGGCATCAGGCCGTGGCGCTGGCCATACAGCGCATGCCGGGAACGGTCTGCGTGGGCGCGCAGATCAACCAGGTTGCCCTCTACGACCCCGAAGCCGCGCAATGGCACTTCGTGCCCATCGAGGTTTTCTTCGCCGAGCCGGATCGCAACGCGAATGCCTGAACGGTCGGCTTCAGGCCGGCTATCGAGTTTCCGCAACCGGAGCGCCCCTTCGCGGCGGCGCTCCGTTCAAGCTGAAACTCAAGCCACCTGCTGCGCCGTCTCCGGATGCCGGAACTGGTCAAGCAGCGCCGTCCAGCGCGTACGCACCTTCGCCAGGTTGTCGTCCTTGACGTGCCCGAAGCCGCGAATGTCGTCGGGCAGGCTGGCCAGCGTGATCGCGGTTGCATGGTTGGCTGCGCTCAAACCACGCGTCAGCTCCTCCAGCAACGCACGATACTCGCCGATCAGGGCGCGTTCGGTGCGGCGCTCGGCGGTCTTGCCGAACACATCGAACATGCCACCGCGCAGGCCCTTGAGCTTGGCCAGCACGCCGAAGAGCTTCATGGTGGAGGGACCGAAGCGGCGCTTCACAAGATGCCCCTTCTCGTCGCGCTTGGCCATCAGCGGCGGCGCCAGCCAGAAATTGAGCTGGTAGTCGCGCCCGGGCTCGCCTTCGAACTGATTGCGCAGCTTGTCGAGGAAGACGGGATCGGTATAAAGGCGCGCGACTTCGTACTCGTCCTTGTAGGCCATCAGCTTGGACAAGTTGCGTGCCGCCGCTTCGGTCAGCGGCAGCGGCTTGCCGCTGCCAACCAGTGCGATTTCCGCCGTGCGCACACGGTTCACCGCGTCGCGGAAGGCCTGCGCGTAAGCGGCATCCTGATAGGCAGTCAGGTGCTCGGCGCGGTGCGCGATCAGCTTTTCCAGCAGGGCGCCGGAGGAGGTGGGCAGCTTGACCACTTCCGCGCCTTCGGCGGTGTTGCGCAGCTTGCCGGTGAGCGACAGCACGTGCTCCGGGTCGTGCGCCATGTGGCGGCCCCAGTCGAAGGCGGCCTTGTTCTTTTCCACCGCCGTGCCGTTGAGCTCGATGGCGCGCACCAGCGCGTCCAGCGATAGCGGCAGCCAGCCCTTTTGCCAGGCGTAGCCCAGCACCAGCGGGTTGGTGAAGATGGCGTCGCCGATCAGCGCCACGGCCAGGCCGCTGGCGTTGATGAAGTCGCAAGCCTCGCCCACTGCGTTGCGCACATCCTGTTCCGCCGACAGGCCGGGGAACTGCCACTTGGGATTCTTGATGAACTCGGCGGTGGGCGTCTGTGCCGTGTTGACGATGGCGCGCGTGCGTCCTACCTGGGTCTTGGAGATGACATCGTCGGTGGCGCTGACGATGGCGTCGCAGCCAATCACCAGGTCCGCTTCGCCCATGGCGATGCGGGTGGCGTGGAGCTGGTCCGGGTGCGCGGCAATCTGCACGTGCGAGAGCACCGCGCCGCCCTTTTGCGCCAGGCCGGCCATGTCGAGCACGGTTACGCCCTTGTTTTCCAGGTGCGCGGCCATGCCGAGCAGGCCGCCGATGGTGACCACGCCAGTGCCGCCCACGCCCGTGACCAGTACGCCGTAGGGATGCTCAAGGCCGGGCAGCGCCGGTTGCGGCAAGGCCGGCAGGTTGTCCATCGACACGCCGTGGCGCTCGGGCTTCTTCACCTGTGCGCCTTCGGCCGTGACGAAGCTCGGGCAGAAGCCGTTGACGCACGAGAAGTCCTTGTTGCAGGACGACTGGTTGATCTGCCGCTTGGTGCCAAGCTCCGTTTCCAGCGGCTCCACCGACAGGCAGTTCGACTTCACCGAGCAATCGCCGCAGCCTTCGCAGACCGCGTCGTTGATGAAGGCGCGCTTGGCCGGATCAGGGTAGGTGCCGCGCTTGCGGCGCCGGCGCTTTTCGGTGGCGCAGGTCTGGTCGTAGATCAGGATGGTGGCGCCGGGCACCTCGCGCAGCTCGCGCTGGATCTTGTCGAGCTCGTCGCGGTGGTGCACTTCCACGCTTTGCGGCAGCTTGATGGCGGCGCTGTATTTTTCAGGCTCGTCGGTGACGACGACGATCTTCTTCGCGCCCTCGGCCGCCACCTGGAAGGCCACATCCTGCACCGACAGCTTGCCGTCGATCGGCTGGCCGCCGGTCATGGCGACGGCGTCGTTGTAGAGGATCTTGTAGGTGATGTTGACGCCTGCCGCGATCGATGCGCGAATCGCCAGCAGGCCGGAGTGGAAATAGGTGCCGTCGCCCAGGTTGGCGAACACATGCTTGTCGCCGGCGAAGGGCGCTTGCCCGATCCATGCCACGCCTTCGCCGCCCATCTGGCTGAAGGTGCTGGTGCTGCGGTCCATCCACACCGTCATGTAGTGGCAGCCGATGCCGGCCAGCGCGCGCGAGCCTTCGGGCACGTTGGTGGAGGTGTTGTGCGGGCAGCCCGAACAGAACCAGGGCTTGCGCTCGGCCGCCACGCGCGGCACGGCCATGGCTTTTTCCTTGGCCTCGATCACCGCGATGCGCGCGGCAATGCGCGCGCGCACGTCGGAGGGCAGCTCGAACTTGTCGAGCCGCGTGGCGATGGCGCGCGCAATGATGGCGGGCGACAGTTCATAGTGCGCTGGCAGCAGCCAGTTGCTCTGCGGGATCGACCATTCGCCGCCTGCGTTGTCTTTTTCGTCGAACTTGCCGTAGACCTTGGGGCGCACGTCGTCGCGCCAGTTGTAGAGCTCTTCCTTGAGCGCGTACTCCATGATCTGGCGCTTTTCCTCGACCACCAGGATTTCCTGCAGGCCTTCGGCAAAGGCACGCGCGCCGTGCGCTTCCAGCGGCCACACGCAGCCCACCTTGTACAGGCGGATGCCGATGCGTGCGCAGGTCTCATCGTCCAGGCCCAGGTTGGCCAGCGCCTGGCGCGTGTCGAGATAAGCCTTGCCGCCGGTCATGATGCCGAAGCGCGCATGCGGCGAATCGATCTCGATACGGTCGATCTTGTTGGCGCGCACATAGGCCAGGCCGGCGTACCACTTGTAGTCGAGCAGGCGCGCTTCCTGTTCCAGCGGCGGATCGGGCCAGCGGATATTCAGGCCGCCCGGCGGCAGGACGAAATCCTGCGGCAGCACGATTTCCACGCGATGCGGATCCAGCTCCACCGATGCCGATGACTCCACCACATCGGTCACGCATTTCATCGACACCCACAGGCCGGAGTAGCGGCTCATGGCCCAGGCATGCAGGCCGTAGTCGAGATACTCCTGCACGTTCGAGGGATAGAGCACCGGCAGGCCGCAGGCCTTGAAGATGTGCTCGGACTGGTGCGCCAGCGTGGACGATTTGGCGGCGTGGTCGTCGCCCGCCAGCACCAGCACGCCGCCGTGCCTGGAGGAGCCGGCCGAGTTGGCGTGCTTGAAGACGTCGCTCGTGCGGTCCACGCCCGGGCCCTTGCCGTACCACATGCCAAACACGCCCTCGAACTTGGCGTCCGGATACATATTCACCTGCTGCGAGCCCCATACCGAGGTGGCAGCCAGGTCTTCATTCAATCCCGCCTGGAACACGATGTCGTGCGCAGCCAGATGCTGCTTGGCCTTCCATAGCGACTGGTCCAGCGCGCCTAGCGGCGAGCCGCGGTAACCAGAGATAAAGCCGGCCGTGTTCAGGCCGGCGGCGCGGTCGCGCTCGCGCTGCAGCATCGGCAGGCGCACCAGCGCCTGCGTGCCGCTGATATATACGCGGCCACGCTCCAGCGTGTATTTGTCTTCCAGGGAAACGTTTGCGAGCGCGCGGCGGATGGCGTCGCTGACCGGAGGGGTCAGGGGGGCATTCATAGGTGCTCCTCTATGGGGCATGCAGTCGGGATCACCGACTCACTTCAGTTGTGGGCGACCGTGCGCCGCCTCTTGTGAAGGCGGAAAACGACCGTGTCTCGTTGCAGCATGGTAGCACCGCCCCCAAGGGGGCGGCACCTTGCGACGCAGCAAAAAGCGCGCCCGACACAGGCGTGCTTTCCCGAATGGACACGCTTCGCGTGTACACTGCGTTGCAAACAGGTTTACGCAACAAACGGGCAGATGCGGACCGTGCGCCATATCTTCAGGGATTGTGCCCCGGTGCAACCCGCCCCATCCGAGGCCGACCGGCCTCCAGGACCCAACATGACTATTTCCTCCCGCCAGGGCACTGCGACCCTGGCTGTGCTGATCGACGCCGACAATGCGGCGCCCGCCATCGTCGAAGGCCTGCTGGCCGAAGTCGCCAAGTACGGCGTAGCCGCCGTCAAGCGGATCTACGGCGACTGGACCAAGCCCAACCTGGCCGGCTGGAAGGAGCGCCTTCTGTCGCACTCCATCCAGCCGATCCAGCAGTTCCGCTACACGGTCGGCAAGAACGCCACCGACAGCGCGATGATCATCGACGCGATGGACCTGCTGTACACGGGCCGCTTCGACGGCTTCTGCATCGTCTCCAGCGACAGCGATTTCACCCGCCTGGCCTCGCGCATCCGTGAGCAGGGCCTGACCGTGTACGGCTTTGGCGAACGCAAGACACCCAAGCCCTTCGTCACGGCCTGCGACAAGTTCATCTTTGCCGACGTGCTGCGCAGCGACGCCGACACCGACACCGATACGGAAGCCGACGGCGCCGCCGCGCCCGCGCGCAAGCGCAACAGCGGCGAGCTGCGCCAGGATTCGCGCCTGGTGCGCCTGCTGCAAAGCGCCTCGCAAGCGGTCTCGGACGAAGAAGGCTGGGCCACGCTCGGCGGCATGGGCAACCACATCGCCAAGCAGGCACCCGAGTTCGACTCGCGCAACTACGGCTACGGCAAGCTCTCCGAGCTGGTCGCTGCCACGGGCCTGTTCGAAGTCGAGACCCGCAACGGCAACAACAACAAGACGCTGTGGGTGCGCCTGAAGCGCCGTTCCAAGACCGGCGAAGCCGAGCCCCGCCAGGGCGACGAGCGCCAGCCCGAGAACCGCCAGCCCGAGAGCCGTCAGAGCGAGAACCGCCAGGGCGAGAACCGTCAGGGCGAGAACCGCCAGGGCGAGAACCGTCAGGGCGAGAACCGTCAGGGTGAGAATGCCCAGGCAGAAAGCCCTCAGGCTGAGAACCGTGACAACCGCGAGCGGCGCGAGAATCGCCGCAACAAGCGGCGTGGTGGCGATCGCCAGCCTTTCCCGCAGCAACAAGGCTCACGGCCGGAGCGTGCGCAGCAGGCCGCACTGCCTGTGCAGCCCGCGCCGGTGCCCGAATTTGCAGCGCCGGCCCCCGCTCCCGTTAGCGAAACCGCCCCGTCGTTCGTGGTCGATCCGATGGACGTGCTGGAGCGCGTGGAGCAGGCTTACAACGGCGCCGAGTCCGAGGACGAGCAGGACGACGCCGATGCTGGCGAAAACGGCGAATCGAACGGTGGCCGCCGCCGCAAGCCGCCCAAGCCCGAGGTCACGCTGAGCGAGATCCCGTGGCCGATCGACAGCTCGATCTTTGTGGCACCGTCGTCCACCGTGGTGGCGGCGGTCGTCGAAGCCGCTGAAGTCATCGAGATTGTCGAGGTGGCGCCGGTCGTGGAAGCGGTCGAGGTTGCCGAGGTCGTCGAAGTCGCTCCGGTTGTGGAAATGGCCGAGGTGGTCGAGGTTGCCGAGCTGGTCGAGCCGGTCGAGCCCGTGGTTGAGGTCAAGGCGAAAGCCAAGGCCCCGGCCCGCGCGAAGAAGACGGCTGCACCCGCCAAGAAGGCTGCCGCACCGGCCAAAAAGGCAGACGCACCCGCCAAGAAAGCGGAAGCACCAGCCAAAAAGACCGCTGTAGCCGCCAAGAAGGCTGCTGCGCCGGCCAAGAAGGCCGCCGCTCCCGCCAAAAAGGCTGCGCCTGCAGCCAAGAAGGCGGCCGCCGCCGCGCCGGCCAAGCGCGCACCGAAGAAGACGGCGAAGGCTGCTGAATAAGCCACACTCGTCAGAACGCAAAACGGCGCCGCAAGGCGCCGTTTTGCATTTCGGCAGCTTGCGCCGCCAGCCGCATGACTACCGTACCAACTGGTTGATCTCGATGATCGGCATCAGCACCGCCAGCACGATCAGCAGCACCACCACGCCCATGCTGAGGATCAGCAGCGGCTCGAGCAGGCTGGTGAGGAACAGCGTGCGGCGCTCCAGCTCTGCGCCTTCGCCCTGCGCCGCGCGCTCCAGCATGATCGGCAGGTTGCCGGTGGCTTCGCCAGAGCGGATCAAATGCACCAGCACGGAAGGAAACTGGTTCTGCGCGGCCAGCGCGCGTGCCAGCGAGGCGCCTTCGCGCACCCGCGTGGTGGCGTCATCCACGTTGGCCTTGAGCGCCTCGTTGGTCAGCGTTTCCCCGGCTGCCTGCAGGCTGCGCAGGATGGGCACGCCAGCGGATACCAGGATGGCGAGCGTGCTGGCGAAGCGTGCGGTGTTATAGCCGCGGATCAGCTTGCCGACCAGCGGCGCGGTCAGCAGCCAGCGGTGCCACTCCAGGCGCACACCGGGCTGGCGCAGCAGGCTGCGTATGCCCAGGCTCACCGCCACGATGAACGCCAGGGCGGCCCACCACCAGTTGCGCACGAAATCCGACAGCGCCAGCATGATGATGGTCAGCATCGGCAGCTTCTGCTTGGTGTTGGCGAAGACGCTCACCACCTGCGGCACCACATAGGACAGCAGGAAGATCACGATGGCGAACGCCACCACGGTGACGATGGCGGGGTAGGTAAAGGCCAGCCGGATCTTGGCGGTGAGCGAGTTGCGCGTCTCGATATAGTCCGCCAGCTTTTCCAGCACCAGGCCGAGGTGGCCCGAGTGCTCGCCGGCGGAAACCAGCGCGCGGTAGATATCCGGAAAATCGCGCGGATGGTGCAACAGCGCCACCGAGAGCGAACTGCCGCCGACCACGTCCGCGCGGATGCCGGCCAGCAGCTCGTGCACATAGCTGCGCTCGGCCTGGTCAGCCAGCGCCGCCAGTGCTTCGTCCAGCGGCAGGCCGGCCACGATCAGGCTGGCGAGCTGGCGCGTGAACAGCGCTTGCTCTTGCGTGGAGAGCCGGCGCACGAAGGCAGCGGTGCTGCTTTTCTGCACGCCGCCGACGCCTGCCAGCGGATCCACATTGAGCGGTGTCAGGCCGCGCGCGCGCAACTGGCCGCGGGCCTGCTTGGGGCTGTCGGCTTCGATGACGCCGCGATCGGTCTTGCCGGCGGCATCGACGGCCTCGTAACGATAGGCTGGCATGTCTCTGGGCTCGCCCTTAGTCGCGCGTGACGCGCAAGACTTCTTCCAGCGCGGTTGCGCCCGAGTCGATCCAGCGCTGCGCATCGCGACGCATGGTGTGCATGCCGCGCGCCAGGGCCACCTTCTTGATCTCGGATTCGGCCGACTGGCGGTGGATCATGGTGCGGATCTCGTCATCCACGCTGAGCAGCTCGTACACGCCCATGCGCCCCTGGTAGCCCGAGTGGCCGCATTTGTCGCAGCCCACCGCATGCCACACGCGTTGCAGCGGTTTGCCTTGCGCCAGCAGCACGTCGGCTTCGTCGGGTGTGACTTCGATCACTTCCTCGCGCTTGCAGTGCTGGCACAGCCGGCGTACCAGCCGCTGCGCCAGCACGCCGAGCAGCGACGACGACAGCAGGAAGGGCTCGATGCCCATGTCGACCAGCCGCGTCACCGCCGAAGCCGAGTCGTTGGTGTGCAGCGTGGCCAGCACCAGGTGGCCCGTCAGCGAGGCTTGCACCGCGATCTGCGCGGTTTCCAGGTCGCGGATTTCGCCGATCATCACCACGTCCGGATCCTGGCGCAGGATGGCCCGCAGCGCCTTGCCGAAGGTCATGTCGATGCGCGGGTTGACCTGGGTCTGGCCGATGCCGTCGAGGTCGTACTCGATCGGGTCTTCCACCGTCATGATGTTGGTGGTGCGCGCATCGAGCCGCGACAGCGCGGCGTACAGCGTGGTGGTCTTGCCCGAGCCGGTCGGCCCGGTCACCAGCACGATGCCGTGCGGCTGGCGGATCAGGTGATCGAAGCCGCCCAGCGTGCCCGGCGCCATGCCGAGCTTGGCGAGATCGAGGCGGCCGGCCTCCTTGTCGAGCAGACGCAGCACCGCGCGCTCGCCGTGGCCGGTGGGCAGCGTGGAGACGCGCACGTCCACGGGACGCCCGCCCACGCGCAGCGTGATGCGGCCGTCCTGCGGCAGGCGTTTTTCCGCGATGTCGAGCTGCGCCATGATCTTGATGCGCGAGATCAGCGCGCCGTGCAGCGCCTTCTTCGGGCGCACCACGTCGCGCAGCGTGCCGTCCACGCGAAAGCGCACCACCGAGGAGGACTCGAACGGCTCGATGTGGATATCGGAGGCACCTTCGCGCGCGGCCTGGGTGAGCAGCGCGTTGATCATGCGGATGATGGGGGCGTCGTCCTCGGACTCCAGCAGGTCTTCCACGGCGGGAATGTCCTGCATCAGCCGCGACAGGTCGACTTCGCCCTCCACCTCGCCAACCACCTGGGCGGCGCTGCCGCTGTCCTGGCGGTTGTAGGCCTCGGACATGGCGAGCTCCAGCGCATCGGGCTCCAGCACGCGCAGGCGCAGCGGCCCGTGCACGCGTGCCACTTCGGCCAGCGCTGCGGGCGAGGTGGCGCGGCTGACCCACACCTCCAGGCCGTCGGCACGCTGGTGCGCGATCAGCAGGCGGGCCTCGCGCGCGAAGCCGTAGGTGACCAGGCGCGCGGCGATGGTCGACGGCGGCTCCAGCGGCTCGTCGGACATGGCGGCGGGGGCGATGCTTGTGGCCATGGCGAGTCTCAGTTCACCGGGCGCACGGCGTCCACCGTGGCGTTGCCGAGATTGACGCCCGGCGGCAGCGGCGTGCCGTTGGCTGCGGGCGCCTGGGCTTGCGGCTGCCTTTGCTGCTGTTGCTGCTGTTGCTGCTGCGATTGCGGCAGCGTCTGCTCCAGCGGCAGCGGACCCGGCACCGGCCCGCGCGAGCGCGGGTCGACGAACGGTGCCATGGGCGCGTCCGCCGGCGGCAGGATCGGCGTATTGCCGTCGCGCACCATGATGTTGGGTGAGGCGAAGCCCTGCTGCAGGCCGCGCATATAGTCGTAGCGGTCCTGCGTCAGGCGGTCGGTGGCGCCGGCGGTGCGCATCACGTACGGGCGCAGGAACACCAGCAGGTTGGTCTTGCCGCGGTTCTTGTTTTCGTAGCGGAACAGCCCGCCGATCCACGGCAGGTCGCCCAGTCCCGGCACCTTCTGCACGCCGTCGCCGTAGGTGTCCTCGATCAGGCCGCCCAGCACGATGATCTGGCCGTCGTCCACCAGCACGTTGGTCTCGATCGAGCGCACATTGGTGGTCGGGCCCTGGGTGAGGGCGGCGGTGCCCTGTACCACGGACGATGATTCCTGGTAGATCTGCATCTTCACCAGGCCGCCATCGGTGATCTGCGGCTTGACCCGCAGCGTGATGCCGACGTCCTTGCGGTCGAAGGTCTGGAATGGCGTGACTGACGCCGAACTGCCGGTCTGCGCGTAGGAGCCGGTGGTGACCGGGATGTTCTGCCCGATCAGGATCTTGGCTTCCTCGTTCTCCAGCGTGATCAGGTTGGGCGTGGACAGCAGGTTGACGCTGCCGTCGGCACCAAGCGCGTGCAGCAGCGCGCCCAGGCCCATCGCCCGGTTGACGATGCCGAGGTTCAGACCGGCCAGATCGGGCACCAGGCCCGAGACGCTCGGAATGGCGGCGGCGCCGTTCGCGTTGATCGCGGCGGCGGCACCCGTCAGGTTGATGATGTTCTGGCCGCCCGTGCCGAAGTTGGTGCCGGCAAAGACGTTGGTGTTGCTATTGCGCGAGTTGAGCAGGCCCTGCCACTGGATGCCCAGCTGGCCGGTCTGGGTGGAAGAGACTTCCACGATCATCGACTCGATATAGACCTGCGCGCGGCGCATGTCGAGGTCTTCGATCACCGCGCGCAGGTTGCGGTAGACGGGCTCGCTGGCCGTGATGATCAGCGAGTTGGTGGCCGGGTCGGCCTGGATGATGCCGCCGGTGGTCGGCAACGTGTTGGTGGCGAATGAGTTCGCGAAGGCCGAGCTGCCGCCGCCGGATCCCGATCCGCTGCGGGAGCTGCCGGTGCTGCCGCCCGTGTATTGGCCGGTGTTGGGCGTCGAGGTGTTGAGCAGGCCGGTGCCGCCGGCGACGCCCGCCGCGCCGGTCGCGCCCTGCGTGCCGGACTGGCTGGTGTTGAAGGAGCTGTCGGCCGCGACGATGGCGCGCAGCGTCTGCGCCAGCTTGGTGGCTTCCGCGTTTTTCAGGGGCACCACCCAGATATTGCCGGGGCGCGCATAGGGCTGGTCGAGCTTCTCGATCAACTGGCGCGCCTGCTGCAGCCGTGCCCGGCTGGAGGCACGGATCATCAGCGAATTGCTGCGCGGCTCCGCCACCACCGAGGTGCGCAGGCTGGCGTCGGCGCCTGCCACGGCCCCGCCAGCAGCGCCGGCGGAACCCGGGTCCAGCAGTTTTTGCAGCACCAGCGCGGTATCGCTGGCGATGGCATTCTTGAGCGGCACGAGCTCGACCTCGCCCGAGGCCGGCGCGTCGATGGCGGCGATGATGCGGCCCAGGCGCTGCAGGTTCTCGGCGTAGTCGGTAATGACCAGCGTGTTGTTGGCCGGGTAGGCGGTGATGGTGTTGTTCGGCGCGATCATCGGGCGCAGCACCGGCACCAGGTTGTTGGCCGACTCATAGTTGAGGCGGAACACCTGGGTCACCACCTGGTCGCCGCGGGACCTGCCGCTGCCGACCACGATGGGCGAGCCCTGCAGCTTGGCGTCGGCTTCCGGCACCACCTTGGTGAAGCCGTTGCTCTCGACCATCGCATAGCCTTGCATGCGCAGCACCGAGCCCAGCGTTTCCAGCGCCTGCGAGCGCGACACCGGCTGCTCGGTCACCAGGTTCACCGAGCCTTTCACGCGCGGGTCGATGACGAAGTTCTTGCCGGTCGCCTGCCCCACCGCCTTCACCACCGATTCCAGGTCGGCATTGACGAAGTTGAGCACGACCTGGTCGCGGCTGCGCGGAGTCAGGTCGGGCGGCTGGCCTGGCTGGGCCGCCGGCTGGCTCGGTTGCTGGGCCCACAGCGGCGCGGGTGCCAGCAGGGAGAGGCCGCATAGCAGCGCGGTGGCGCGGGCGCAGCGGGTCTTGAGCGAAGGTCGAAGGGCTTGGGTTTTCATATTCGGTTCCGGGCTGCGGGCATCGGCGCGAAGGTTTCGCGCCGATGCCGGGGTCAGAAGCGCAGCCGTGTCACATTGTCCTCACGTCGTCCCAGCAGGCTCAACAGGCCCACCAATTGCGTAGCGGCGTCGGGGTCGGCGTCGGCCGTGCCCTCGAAGCGCGCCTGGCGGCCCAGGGTGCCGCTGCCCTGCAGGTGCAGTGGCCCGGCGAGGGTAGTCAGTTGCAGCTTGCCGTCGGCGCCCGACCAGTCGATCTCGGCGCGGTAGCTGCCAAGCGGGCGCACCCGGCTGACGGCCGATGATACTTGGTCAAGGCGTACGGTCAGGTGGCCGGTCATGCCGCCCGCGCCGCCTGCGCTGCCCGGCTCGCTGGCACGCGCAAAGAACCGGCCTTGCAGGCCGGACCAGTCAATGCGCATCAGCCCGTCGGGGCGCAGGGTATTGAACGGGGCGCCGACGCCTTCGAGCAGCGCCGCCGGCATGCGGATGGCGCCGGCCTGGGCGGTCCAGCCGAGCGGGGTCACCGCCACGGCGACCGGGCCGCTCATGGCCTCGGTATGGTTGACCACCATGCGCAGCGTGCCGGTCAGCAACGGCCAGAAGGCCACTGACCATTGCAGCCGCCCGGGCAGCACCGTGGCGGTCTCGCTGCCTGTGCCGGCCGACAGGGCCAGGGTGGCGCTGCCGTTCCACAGCGAGCCATCGGCATCGGCCAGCAGCACGCGGCGCTGGCTCTGGC
Source organism: Cupriavidus sp. GW821-FHT02F09 (assembly GCF_059421605.1). Taxonomy (NCBI): domain Bacteria; kingdom Pseudomonadati; phylum Pseudomonadota; class Betaproteobacteria; order Burkholderiales; family Burkholderiaceae; genus Cupriavidus; species Cupriavidus sp. GW821-FHT02F09. The sequence continues at coordinate 21,417 of NZ_JBWKVH010000013.1, read as the reverse complement.
TGGCGATGCCATCGGCGATCCATGCCGCGGGAAATGCCGCCAGCACGGTTAGCGCCACGGTGACGCAGCCAAGCGCCAGCCAGCCCGCGCGTTGCCAGCCACGGGGGCTGGCAACGCGGCGGCGGGCGAGCCTCAGGGCTTCCAGGCGCGCCATCAGCCGCGCCCGCCCGGATTTGCCGCGGGGCCTTGCAAGGTGGCGGTGACGTTCACCAAGGCGGTGGCGCCCACGTAGACGATGCGGGTATCGATCACCTTGAGGCGCTGTTGCTGGCGCACATCCTGCAGCCAGCTCGCCACGGAGCCGAAGGGCACCTTGTCGAGCTGCACCTGCACGCTGTTGTCGCCGGTGCCATTGAGGCGGGTGGCCTTGAGGCCGTGCTGGGCAAGGCTCTCCTGCAAGGCCTGGTTGAGCGCCTCGCCGCGCAGCGACGGGGCCGGGCTGGCTGCCAGGCCGCGCGCTTCCTGCGCCAGCGTTTCCATCTCCGCCGCGTCGCTGCGCAGTTGCGGCAGGCTGCGCAGCAGCTTGTCACGACCGTCGGCGGCGGGCTCCCAGAGGACGGTGTAGCCGATCACGAGCGCCAGCACGGCGCTGCCGCCGGCCAGGATGGCCTGCTCACGCGGGTTGCGCGCCGACCAGAAGGCGTCGAAACGTTCCTGCCAGCGCTGCGGCACGCGCGGGCGCAGGCGCGCCAGCCGGTCCGCGACGCGCGCGCGGCCAGCCGGGCTGCGCTGGGTGGCGCGGGGGCCGGGCTTGGATGCGGTGTCTTTCATCGGGGTCACTTGGCGGTCCGCGCTCACAGGCTGGGCTTGATTGACCAGCGGGTGCCGGCCGGTGCGTTGGCGCGCGCGGCGTCGGGCGGGCTGTTGTCAGCTTCCATGGCCAGGCCGGACTGGCGCGCCGCGCTGCGCAGCGCATTGGTGTCGGTGCCAGGCTTGAGCGTGGCGAACAAAGTGTGCCCGCGGTATTCGAGCGCCAGCAGCGCGTCCGGCGCAAGCTGGCGCGCGGCCTGGCCGAAGCGGTCGGCCAGCGGCAGGAAATCGTCGGGCGTGCTGCGCCCGCTCGCCAGGCGCAGCTGGTCGACCTGGCGGCGCATCTGCAGCGGCGGATCGATGACCACGGGGATCTGCGGAAAGGCGCTGCGCAGCGTCTGTTCCTGGCCGGCCGCGAGGCGCTGCGCCTCCTGGCGCAGCAGCAGCCAATGCACGTTCATGCCAATCAACTGGACCAGCACCAGGCCGGCAGCCAGCGCCAGCGGCAGGCGCCAGGCCTTGAGGTTCCAGCGGTCGGCACGGCCCTGGGCGAATTCGAACTGGGCCAGGTCGAGCGCGGGCTCGCGCAGGCTGGCCTGTGCCCCTTCGATCCATACCCGCCAGTCCAGCGCTTGCGCGCCCGGCGGCGCCACCCGCGCCAAGGCGTCCTTTGATGCGTACCAGTCACCGGCGGGGGCGAGTCCCTGCCAGGCGGCGAGCGCCTCGGAGCCTAGCAGCAGGCCGTAGCCGGCGTACTCACTGCTGCGCACGGTCAGTTGCCAGTAGCGCGAAAGCTCGGCTGGCGCGGGCACGCCCTCCGTTTCAAACAAGGGCGACGCGCTGGTCAGCGAGGCGGCTTCGAGCGCCAGCGTGGCCGGGGCCGCGCTGGCCGCGGAGGGGTGGCCGACAGAATCCGCGCCGGGCTCGGCGGGATGCGCCACAGGCTGCTGGGGCAGGCACAACTGCGCCGGCAACACGTGGCGGCGGCGGTGGCGATGCTCGGCAAATGCGTCCAGCACGGCGCGCAGCCAGGCGCGGTCCGTCACCATCAGCAAGCGCCGGCGCGAGCCGCTGGCCGCCTTGCCCTTGCCCGGCAGCGCGTCGAGGGGCGGGCCCACGGCGATATGGCAAGGCTGGGCGTCGGTGGCCAGCACCTCCTCGACCAGGTTCGGCAGCGCCAGCTTGAGCCGCGCCGGCGCGAGCGGCGGCACCGTGGCTCCGGTAAGCAGCACATCGCTGGCCGCCATGATCAGGACCAGGCGTTCGGCGGGAGGCAGTTCGGCGATGGCGGCGTGGCCTTCGCGCAACAACTGCCCCGCCGCCTGGGGGCCTTGCCGGTGGCTACGGTCGGCGACGGCCGTGCGGACCAGGGCAAACGGCAAGGCACCGAAGTGCCAGGGTTGCGGCTGGTCGTGCGGCCGATGCGGCAGGCGGACGTACAGGGTGGTGCTCAAGATTTCCTTGCTACAGCGCCGATCGTGGCGTCAATGAACGATAGCGGGGGCATGCGGCCCATGCAGCGGACGGCGCTGCTTGCATGGCGGATGCCGGCTGCGATACTGCCGGCGGCACAGGGCAGGCGGGCGCCCGGAGCCATGGACTACCGCTTCCGCCGGGCCGGAGCATACCTTGCCTGTGTGACGAATTGGCGTCAATACGTATCTGTCTGATACTGCTGGCCAAACACCCGGGAAGGGCGCCGGCAGGTGTTTCGCGGCGCGCCTGGGAGGCCCGGGCCTGCCCCTTGTGGCCACCTACGCTAACCCTTTTCGTCCCGCGCGATCCGACAGCATGATCCCAAAATCCGCCAGCCACGACGGCCACACGGACGAGGGGTTGCACGCATCAGCGCTGCTCCGGCATCCGGTCGATATCGCGCACCCAGACCACCCGGGTGGTATTGGCATTGCCGAGCACTTCGCCGCGGTAGACCAGCGAGACCTGCATGCGGCTGGCGCGCTCGTGGCGGATCAGCCCGTAGATCAGGAAATAGTGGGTGCGTACGTCGAGCGTGCTGGTGGCGGCGTTGGGGTCGGCCTGCGGCGCCAGCGTGCGCAATTGCGTTTGCAGGTCGCCAATGTTGTTGAAATAGGCGCGGTCGCGCTGGCGCACCACTTCGCGGGCGCGGTCCAGCGGCAGCTTGTCGATCACGGCGGCGAGCACTTCGGCCTCGGCGGTATTGGCATTGACGAGCGTGCGCTCGGGCAGCACGTCGACGAAGGGCGCCAGCGCGGCCACGATCTCCGGCGTGTAGCCCGGGATGGCGAGCAGGTCGTTGACGTCGTCGGGCGCGCGCAGCCCGCGCTGGCTGTCACTGCTGCCGCCGTTGCTGGCGCCGGCGGCGCTTACCAGGTAGCGGGCGGTCGGCTCGGCCAGCGAGGCGTTCAGGCCCAGCGTCTGCAGCAGGCGGCGATAGATCGCCAGGCTGGGGGCGTCGATGGTGGCGATCCGGCCTTGGGACTCGCTGGCGGTCCACAGCACGAGGTTGGATAGGTTGAAGCGGGCCTGCGCGTCGAGGATGCGGCCCGACAGGAAGGAGGTTTCGCCTTCCTGGTCGGTGCGCAGGCCGGCGCCGAGGAAGTCCGACAGGCGGGTCTCGGCGATCGGCACTGCCCAGGGCTCACCGAGCTGGTCCACGCTGGTGCGGCGCTGGTCGTCACGCAGGATCAGGCGGGCCCAGTCGACGGCCGCGCGCTCGATCCAGCTGGCCTGGGCCAGCAGGCGCTGGTTCTCGATGGAGCGGATCTGCACCTGCTGGCGCCAGAGCATGCCGGATACCACCACGACCGCCAGCGTGACCACCAGCAGGGCCGTGACCACGGCGGCGCCGCGCTGGCGGCGGCCGGCCGGCACAAGGGGAGCGATGCGCTTGCTCATAGGCCGGTCATGCAGATTTTCTGGAAGCGCCGCGGCGTGTCGCCGTCGCCCATGCGCGCCGTGAGGTTGAGCTCGATCGCACGCACCGCCGTGGTGGCTACGCCCAGGCTGGCGCTCACGCCGGAGGCGGCCACCGCGCTGGCGCTGGCGTTGCCGCTGAGCAGCGCGGCGGCGATGCGGCCGTTTTCGGCCTGCCAGCCACCGGGTTCGACCCAGACGCGCGCCGACAGGCTGTCGGCATCGCCGACCAGCGGCCGCGCCAGGTTTGCGCCGCCGCCAGCCTGGCGCAGCGTGATCATCGCGGCCTGCACCGCGCTGCGGTTGTCCGCCGGCGGGCTGGCAGCGCGCACCACGGTGTTGCCGTTGAGGCGATAGGCGATGACTTGCCACTGGCTGGGGCGGCCCTCGTCTCGGCGGTCGCGCACCATCAGCAACAGGCCGTTGCCGAGCTCTACCGGGCTGCCCTGCAGCAGGGTCGGGCTGGTCAGGTGCTCGCAGTCGGACTGGAACTGGCCGTATAGCAGCTTGAGCGTATTGAGGCGGTTGTCGTGGTCGGTCAGGCGCTCGCGGCCGCGCGTCATCGCGTCCAGGCCGCGCCAGGCGATCACGGCGATCACTGCCAGCAAGGTGATCGCCACCAGCATTTCCAGCAGTGTGAAGCCGCGCATGGCCACGGCCGGGCGCGGCCGCCCAAGGCACTTAAAGCGCTTAACGCGTTCAGAGCAGGTTGCGCGTTTCATTGGGAACGATGGTGACCAGCCAGGCCAGGCGCACGGATTTGTCGGCGCCGGACGGGTAGACCGCGATCTCGACGCGGCGGAAAGAGGGGTTGGGCGTGCCCGAGATGGTTTCTTCGCAGTACAGCTCCACACCGCCTTGCGGGCAGGCGTAGCCGCGCGTGCCGGGCTCGGGCCAGGTCTTGGACAGGCGCAGGGTGGCGAGGTGGTTCTCGGCGCTCCACTCGGCCAGCATGCGGGTCTGCAAGGCGGAGCCCGCCTCGATCATCGACCCCATCGCGCGCATGGCGGCGGTCAGCGCCACGGCCAGGATGGTCAGGGCGACCAGCACTTCGATCAGGGTGAAGCCGCGCACCGGCAAGCACCGGGCGCTGCGCGCACAGGGGGGGGAGTTGGGGTGGCGCGTCATGGCGTGCTGGCGAAGTAGCGGCCGGCGCCGTCGCTGGCCACATCGATGCGAATGCCGCCGCGCACCAGCACGACATGCTGGGGACCTTCGATCAGCTCGCGCCCGAACACCAGGCGCGCGCCGCCGTTGCCGCGCCCGCCTTCGGTGACGGCCACGCCGTCGAGCTGCAGGCGCCATTTGGTCGGCGCGAACACGTCCCCGGCGAGCGGGGCCCAGCCGGCCGGCGTGGCTTGCAGGAAACGCCAGCCGACCGTATCGGCCTCCCAGGCAATCGGCCGGGCGCGCAGCTGGGCTTCTTCCTGAGCGAGCTCGAACAGCCGCGCAATGCGCTGTCCGTCGTCGAGCACGCGGCCGCGCTCATTGGGCGCGGCATTGACGGCGACCAGCGAGATCACGATGCCGGCGATGACCATCACCACCAGCAGTTCCAGCAAGGTGAAGCCGCGGGCGCGATGGCCGTGAAGCCGCCCTGCCTGTGGCCAGGTGCTCATGGCTGCGCGCCTGGCCCGGATCATGGCAGTGGTTCCTTATTCCCAGTTGCCGATATCGGCGTCGTTGCCACTGCCGCCAGCCTGGCCGTCGGCGCCGAAGCTGAACACGTCGATCTCGCCGCGCACGCCCGGGTTCAGGTACTGGTACGGATGGCCCCAGGGATCCTTGGGCAGCTTTTCCAGATAGCCGCCACCCTTCCAGTTGTTGGGCACGGGCTCGGTGGTGGGCTTGGCCACCAGTGCCGCAAGGCCTTGCTCGGTGGTGGGATAGCGGCTGTTGTCCAGGCGGTACAGCTTGAGCGCCTGCATGATCGAGGAAATGTCCTGGCGCGCGGCGACGATGCGGGCTTCGTCGGGGCGGCTCATGATCTTCGGGACCACCAGCGCGGCCAGCACGCCGAGGATCACGATCACGACCATGATTTCGATCAGGGTAAAGCCGCGGACACGGCGGCGGCCGAGGCGGGGGGAAGAGTCGGGAAGGGTGGCAACGTTCCTGCGCATCATGGTTAGCCTTATGGAATATCTGGCGGAGCGCCTGCTTACATCCGCGTTGCATCCGCGTGGCGGCGATCCAGTGGTCAAACAGTATAACCGCCACTTCATGACGACTTTGCGAGCGAGTGCTTGCATGTTCACCCGCGGCAAAACGGCGCGGGATGCGCGCAACGCATCGTTTTGCCTTGGCGTGCCGATGCGTCGCGGGCCTGACGGAGGCAGACAGCTGTCATGCGGCTCTGGTAGGCTTGGTGTTTTGATGCCTACCAGCCCACTTCCGTGCAACTCTCCTTGCGGCCTGCCCTTCGCTTCAACCCCTCCAGCCTCTGGCTGCCGCGACTGGCCGCGCTCGTGCTGTTCGTTGCGCTATGCGCCCTGGCTACCCGCTGGGCGCTGACCTTCAGCGCGATGCAGACCATTGCCGTGCCGAACGCGGCCCGCGTGGCGCAGACCGAGGCGGTGGAGACCGGCGCGGCCGGCACGCTGTTTGGCGGCAACGCGCAGTCCGGCGTGCGCGATGTGCAGTTGATCGGGGTGGTAGCCGACATTGGCAGCGGTGCCGGGGCGGCCATTGTCTCGCTGGATGGCGGCCCGGCCAAGGCGGTGCGCGCGGGCACCGCGCTGTCCCCGCAGATCCGGCTGACGGAAGTCCGTGATCGTGGGGTTGTGATCGAGCGCAATGGCGTGCGCCAGGAAATCGCGCTGCCGGTCCCGGCCATCGTCACGCGCGGCCCCGCGGCGGCCCCGCAGCCGGCTTTGCCGGCAGGCGCGGCGGCGCCGCTATCCACGCCGATGCCGGTGCCCGCCACGCCCATCCCCGCACCGCCGCTGCAGTCCTTGCCGCAGCAGCCGTCCCAGGGCGGTAACGAACCTATCTCTGCTAAAGACTGATTTGTAACAGCGCTGCGCCAACTTGTTTACGTTACTTTCAGCGGCTTACGCCGGCGGTGCTTAACTGTGAGCCGCGTAACAACGTATTAGGCGGACCAACTTTCCAGCCTGGCGTGCGCTCTAATCCTTACCAGTCCACCGAGACGAAAAAGGAGCAAAGACATGCAAGGCAATCTCAAGGCACGTTCGATCCGGAATTTCATGGCCGCTTCGGCGGTGTTCCTGGCGATGGGCGGCGCAGCTTTCGCCCAGACCACTGCCCCCGCCGCGCCGGGCCCGGGACCTCAGGCGGGTATGCGCCACCATATGGAGCATGGCGGCGGCATGTGGTTCAAATCGATCGATACCGACGGCGATGGCACGATCTCCAAAGCGGAGGCCGACGCGCTCTTCAACAAGATCGACACCAATCACGACGGCAAGCTCGACAAGAGCGAACTGGCTGCCTATCACAAGACGATGATGGAGCAGCGCCGTGCCGAGATGCGGGCCGAGCTCGATGCCCGCTTCAAGGCGGCCGACAAGAATGGCGACGGTGCGCTGACCAAGGCAGAGGTGCAAGCCGGGATGCCTCACCTGGCCAAGTACTTCGACCAGCTCGACACCAACCACGACGGCAAGCTGACGCTGGACGAGATCCACGCTGGCATGCAGAAGATGCACGAGCAGCGGATGCAGCGGATGCCCCGCGGTAGCCAGTCCAACCCGGCAGCGCCGTCGAGCAGCGGTGGCTGATTGAGGCAGGATCCACGGCGCGCCGCGCCGTGGGCAGATGAAAAGAAGCGCGACCGTTGCCGGCCGCGCTTTTTTTTGCTTCGTGGCTGGCGGCTCTGGCCAGTGTTGGCACCATCCTTGCCTTCCGAACGCTCGACCTGCCGGATCAGCGAATAGTCCACGCTCCTGAAGGCCGGAACGTCCGGGGCGATCCGGCCGCATTTGCCATGGCAGTCTCTGACGCCCTGTTCCTGTGCATGGGCCGTACGCCGCGGCGGCATCTTGCACCTGGAAGGCGATCGCGCAGGGCGAAAGGACGCCGGAAGAGACAGGTCGCCATAAAAAATTGCGTACTTGTGCACGGTTTGCTAAATTTGCGCAAAAAAATTGCCGACAAACATATTGCGGAGCAACAATATCGTGAGCAAGGTGGAGCTGGACAAGATCGACAGGAAGATCCTGGAGGTGCTGCAGACCAACGGGAGGCTGACCAACCTGGAAGTGGCCGAGCGCGTGAACCTGTCGCCCAGCCCGTGCCTGCGACGCATCCGCCGGCTGGAGGAGGTTGGCGTGATTCGCCAGTACGCGGCGCTGCTGGAACCCGGCCGGATCGGGCTGGGGCTGCTGGCCTATATCAACGTACGGCTCGAGAAGCACGGGGGCGCGCCCAAAGGCAAGGCGCCGCTGGACTTGTTCCGCGCTGCCATCGAGATCTGGCCGGAAGTGGCCGCCTGCCACGCCATGACCGGGGAGATGGACCTGCTGCTCAAGGTCTACGTGGAAGACATGGAGCATTTCGCACGCTTCATGAAGGACCACTTGCTGGCCCATCCCGCGGTCATCGACGTACGATCGAGCTTCGCCCTCGAATGCATCAAGGACACCACGGCCTTGCCGGTACCAGGAGGCTGAGAGCCTCGCGGTTATCGCCGGCACCAAAGAAAATGGCGCGCCGGGCGGGCGCGCCATCGGTACGATGCCGGCAGGCTTCGCTCAGGCGGTGTGCTTTTGCGGCACCATCGAGCGCCAGAAGCGCAGGCCGAAACGGCGCGCATCGCGCAAGTTGCGGCGCAGCATGTAGTCGAGGTCGGCAACCTGCTCGTCGAGCGCCTCGGTCAGGCGGCTGACGGTATCGGCAGGCGGCAGCTCAAGGTAGGCATCGGCCTCGCCGTACGCATACTGCACCTTCATGCCGGCCTTTTTGGCAATGTGCATCATGGCGGCGTTGCGCGACAGGCAGTGCATGTACAGGGTGCGCACATTGCTGTTGCGGCCGTGCATGGCCGCACGCTCGAACAGCGCGCTGCCAATGCCGCGGCCACGTGCGCTCTGCGACACGGAGACGCCGAACTCGGCGACGCGGCCCTGCGTGTTGTCGCGCAGGTTGGCAAAGTGGCCCACGCCGATCAGTTCCAGGTGCTCGTCGTACACGCCGAACACGGTGTCGTGGTCGAAATCGATGCTGTCGACGTAGGCTTCGATCACATGATCGCCAACCGACTGGCCAAAACGGAGCAGGCGATCCTCCTCGCCCAGGGCGAGGAAATGCTTGAGCAGGCGCGAGCGATGATGCGCAGCCAGTTCGCGCACCAGGGTGGTGGGGCGATGCGAGGCTTGCGCTGCTGCGGCTGCACGGCGGAGATCTTCGTCGGATACGGCCCCGACGGCCTTGCTCAGTTCGAGCGGATTCACTTTGTTTTCCTTGCGACGTAATCAGGTATAAAAATAGCACTCAGCGGGTGTTCGTCCATGCACTTTCGACAAATTGGTCGGGCTACAAGGGCAAACACTATCTTGCTGCAATGCAAAAAGTATTGTAGTGGATTTGTCAGTTCCACGTAAGGTGAGCATCGCATCTACCTTGTTCGATTTTGTAAATTCCAACTAAATCTATATAAATCAATCAGTTATGTGGTGCTTGAAGGGCGCTTTCCGCCCGATGGTGTGGGTTTGCTGCAACGCCGCATACCGGCTTTCGCCGGGCCGGGGCACGGGATTGGCCCTGCTTCGCGGTGGCACAGCCCCGGTTATTCACAGATGTAAGTGCTTTATGCACATCTTTTTGGCCTCGCGACTACTGTTGCGCAGCTGATTTCTCAGGATTTTTCGTGGACCCCAAGGCCGAGCCCCCGATTCTCGTTATCTACGCCCACCCCAGGCCGCAACTGTCGCGCGTCAATCGTCCGCTGGCGGCGGCACTGGAAAGCCTGCCCGGCGTGACCGTGCACGATCTCTACACCAGCTATACCGACTACGACATCGACGTGGTCGCCGAGCAGCGCGCGCTCGCGCGGGCCGGCACGCTGGTGCTGCAGTTCCCGGTGCAGTGGTACAGCATGCCGGCGCTGCTCAAGCTGTGGGTGGACGATGTGCTGGAGAGTGGCTGGGCTTACGGCCCCGGCGGTACGGCGCTGCGTGGCAAGTCCATGCTTGTGGTGGCCAGCACCGGTGGCCACGCCGACTCCTACGGGCCCGACGGCACGCATGGCCACAGCATCGAGGAATACATGCTGCCGCTTGAGCAGACCGCCGTGCTGTGCGGCATGAGCTGGCTGTCGCCACTGGTGCTGCACGATGCCAACCAGGCCGATGCCCAGGCGCTGGCCGACCATATCGGCCGGGTCACCGGTGTGCTGGGCGGCATTGCCGAGGGCGCCCGTGGCGTTGCCTCCAACGCCGCCGCAAGCTGAGGAGCACGCCATGGAACAACACGATTTCCTGGTGGCCCTGGTGGTCTTCCTGGTTGCCGCGGTAGTGGCGGTGCCGGTGGCGCGCCGCTTTGGCCTGGGCGCGGTGCTCGGCTACCTGCTGGCCGGCGTGGCGATCGGCCCGTGGGCCCTGCGGCTGGTGACCAACGTCGAGTCCATCCTGCATTTTTCCGAGTTCGGCGTGGTGCTGATGATGTTCGTGATCGGCCTGGAGCTCGAGCCCAAGAAGCTGTGGGCGCTGCGCCGCGTGATCTTCGGCTATGGCGGCGCCCAGATGGCGGCCTGCGCGATCCTGCTCGGCGGCGTCGCTGCGCTGGTCGGGGCATCGTGGCAGGTCGCGCTGGTGGCGGGCCTGGGGCTGGCGCTGTCGTCCACCGCGATCGCGCTGGCCACGCTGACCGAGCGCAATCTCTTTGGCACGCCGGCGGGCGCCGCCAGCTTCGGCATCCTGCTCTTCCAGGACATCGCCGCGATCCCGATGATCGCGCTGTTGCCGCTGCTGGCTGCCGGTGGCACAGACGCCGGCGCGTCCGGCGCGGGGGGCTGGCTCGGGGCGGCAAAGGCGGTCGGGGTGATCGGCGCCGTGGTGGTGGGCGGGCGCTATCTGGTCCGCCCCGCGCTGCGCTTTATCGCGCGCACCGACATGCGCGAGATGTTCACCGCCTTCGCGCTGCTGCTCGTGGTGGGCATCGCGCTGATGATGGACGCGGTGGGATTGTCGATGGCGCTGGGCACCTTCCTGGCTGGCGTGCTACTGGCGGACTCGGAGTACCGCCATGCGCTGGAAGCCGACCTTGAGCCCTTCAAGGGCCTGTTGCTGGGCTTGTTCTTCATGGCGGTAGGCATGTCGATCGACTTCGGCGTGCTGATGCGCGCGCCGGTGCAGGTGGCAGCCCTGGTGGTTGGCTTCGTGCTGCTCAAGACGCTGGTGCTGGCCCTGCTGGCGCCGCGCTTTGGCATTGCGCGCGGCCAGTGGTTATTGTTTGCGCTGCTGATTTCACAGGGCGGCGAGTTCGCCTTCGTGGTGTTTGGCGTGGCGGGCGGCGCCGGCTTGCTGCCGGCGCGCACCGAGGCGCTGCTGGTGCTGGTGGTGGCGCTGTCGATGGTGGCCACGCCGCTGCTCCTGCTGGCCTTCGACCGGCTGGTGGCGCCACGGCTGGCCCGCCTGGCGCGGCGCCCGGACGACGTGATCGCGCCGCAGGACAACCCCGTGCTGATCGCCGGCTTCGGCCGCTTTGGCCAGATCATCGGCCGCCTGCTCTATGCGCAAGGGATCGGCGTGACCGTGCTGGACCACGATCCCGACCAGATCGAGTTTCTGCGCCAGTACGACTTCAAGGTGTTCTACGGGGACGCCACGCGCATGGACCTGCTTGAATCCGCGGGCGCTGAGCGGGCCCGCATCCTGGTGGTGGCGATCGATGGCATGGAGGACAGCCTCGCGCTGATCGACAGCGTGCGAGCGCGTTTCCCGCACCTGCAGATCTACGCGCGGGCGCGCCATGTGTCGCACGTCTACCAGCTCAAGGACCGCGGCGTGCATTTGTTCGAGCGCGAAGTGTTCGAGGGCTCGCTGTTGCTGGGCCGTCGCGTGCTGGAGGGGCTGGGCTACGATCCCGTGCAGGCCCGCTCGGTCGCGCTGCGCTTTCGCCGGCATAACATCGCGGCGATCGAGCGCTTCTATCCGCATTACACGGACCAGAAGAAGCTGGTCTCGCTGGCGCGCCAGGCGCGCGACGAACTGGAGGAAATGTTCCGCCAGGACCGCGATCAGCGCCGCCAGCGGGAAGAGGAAGACTGGTCCTGAGGTGCCGCGCCGGCGCTGCAATGGCGCCGGCACTGCCTATGAATTTGTGTTACTCGACACCACGCAGCCGCGCTGCGGGTTCTGCGCGCGCACCGGGCAACCCGCCCGCCAGCAGGTCGATCACCATCTCGGCGAACTCCGCGTACGACAGCTTGCCGCCTGGCTTGAGCCAGGTGAAGGTCCAGTTGATCATGCCGAACACCGTCATCGTCAGCGCGGCCTGGTTGTCGCGGGTGACGCGCTCGGGATAGGCCCGGCGCAACTGGCGGGAGAAGGCGGCCACCACGTCGCGCTCGCGCTTGAGGATCTGGTCGCGCTGCTCCTCGGCGAGGAACTTGACGTCGTTGATCAGGGCGACATGCCGGGTCTGCGAGGTCTCGTACTCGGCCAGGAAGGCCCGGATCAGGTTGGAGAAGCTATCCAGCTCGCTGCGTCCCTGGCGTTCCGCCTCCGCCTCGACCTCGGTCACGATCAGCATCAGCCGGCGCGTGTAGCGGTCGAGCAGGTCGAACAGGATCGCCTCCTTGCTCTCGTAATAGTGGTACAGCCGGGCCTTGGAAGTGCCGCAGGCGGCAGCCAGGTCGGCCATCGAGGTGCTGGGGTAGCTGCTGGCGGCAAAGGCGGCGGCAGCCAGGTCCAGGATCTGCTCGCGCTGCGCCTCGAAATCGGGTGCCTTGGTACGGGCCATGGAGACCTTCGCCTTTTCTCTTTTTACTCGCCGCCGGCGGACAGGTTGCGGCGCAACTCGCAGGTCTGCAGGGATTCGGCATTGCCGCGCAGCACCAGCTGGCCGGCGCCAATCAGCTCGCGGCAGCGCCAGAACACAAACCAGTCGCTGGCCAGCAGGCCTTCGATGGCGCCCATCACGCCGCCCACCACTTGCGCGGCCGGCGCCCATTCCAGCGGGGCGCGCTCCAGGATGACTTCGTCGACCGTGTGGTAGGCCGCTGGCACCAGCGTATTGCCCTTCCACAGGCGCACGTCGGCGTTTTCCTTGACGTTCTGCTGCCACTCATAGCCCAGGCGGCCCAGGCGCAGGACCGAGACCGGGGCGATGGTGGAGAAGCGCCGCGCCAGCCGGGCCGCGGGATACATGCCGATAGCGGCCAGGTTGCCGCGCGCGGGCGCTTCCAGCTCGCGCATGTCCATGGCCACTTCATTGATGCGCTGGGGCGACTGGTAGAGGTGAAACACCACCCGGCGCAGCATCAGCTGGTCGGAAGCGCTCTGGCCATGCCAGATGGCAACTTCCAGCTCGTCCTTGCGCAGGCCATGCAGCTGGTCGAGCGCTTGATGCATTTCGGCGGCGAAGTCGATGTCGCTGTGCGGCGCCACGCGCTGCCAGAAACCGGAGCGGATCAGCCCGCTGCTATCGACATCGGCCAGCGGCCCGACGGCGAGGTCGTCGCGAAGCACGACGACCGGGTCGGGCCTGGCGGCCTGGGCGAGGGCTTGCCGTAGCGTGTTGCCCGCTACGTCGCCATTGACGACATGGATGTATTGCATGGGCGTGATTGTATATGGATGCGACCTGCGTAAGGCACGAAACGCGGCGGCTGAGCCGCCACGCTCGGTACGCTGGCGATCCTTCGTCCCCGGGGAAGCGGCGTCCGACATACACAACGGAAATAGTCCGTGCCTTCGCGGTCTATATAAGTAGACCGTCCACCGTTTCGGGACGGTGGCGTCGGAGCGCTTCCGTGCGTGGAGCTTGATCCTGCACAAGGCGCCGCGCCGCGTAAACGTCAACCATGGCGTTTAGCCGCAACGCCTGTCTAAAGGAGGCAATCATGTCGTGCGCTCGCCTCGGGCGGGCCCGCGTCAAAGGTTTTCGGCGCTGGCTCGCTCGCTTCAGACGACGTCTGGCGCCATTGGCGCTAGCCGCGCTGGTGGCGTTCCAGCCACCACTTGCCGCCGCCAATGAGCTCAGCATGGTCCGGCAAGCATTCGCGCAACAAGTGTCCCGCCATCTCAGCCTCCCGGCGGCCGTCGCCGTGCGGTATGCCGGCTTGCTGGCGTCCGCGCTACAGGCAGACGGGCGGGAGGCCGATGCGGGTGACTGGGCTGTGCTGGTCGATCGCAACCCGCGCGTCCAGGCCGCCATGCTGTTCGCGCGGCCCGCCGACGATGCGCCCTGGCAGTGGGTGGGCGCCGCGCCCGTCTCGACAGGCAAGCCAGGCACTTTCGATCATTTCATCACCCCGACCGGTGTATTCAGCCACAGCATGGACAACATGGATTTCCGTGCCGAGGGTACCTACAACGAAAACGGCATCCGCGGCTACGGCGTCAGCGGGATGCGCATCTATGACTTCGGCTGGGTCGATGCCCAACGTGGCTGGGGCAAGGGCGGGGAGAGCCAGATGCGCTTGCAGATGCATGCCACCGATCCGGACCGGCTTGAGTCTCGGCTGGGCCACCCGGCTTCCAAGGGATGCGTGCGGATCCCCGCCACCCTGAATCGCCTCCTTGACCACTATGGTCTGCTGGATGCCGACTACCTGGCCGCTGCGCAGCGCGGTGACTCGCTTTGGGTCCTGGCGCCGGGCCGGGCGCCGGTGGCCCGGCCCGGGCGCTACCTCGTGATTGTGGACTCGGGCGCGCACGGAACGTCCGCGTCGCGCGGGGGCGAGTAGTATCGAATCCGGCGGAATGCGATGCCGCTTCCGCCACTATCCGTTGTTCTACTGGAGAAAATGGCAATGACGAATGCGGCTTATAAGAAGATTGTGGTGGCAGTGGATGGCAGTGCAACCTCCGACCTGGCGCTTGCCGAGGCAATCCGGATCGCGGGCACCGGGGGCGCGCAAGTCCTCGCCTTGTATGTCGTGGACAACGGCCAGCTTATGTTCGACGTTGCGTATTACGACCCAACGCCCGTGCAGCAAGCGCTGGCCGACAGCGGCGAACGCGCGCTGGCGGCTGCCGCGCAACGCCTGAGCGCGCAGGGCGTGCGCCATGAAACGCGGCTGGTCACCCAGCAGACCGTGGGGGGCGACATTGCCAGCGCGGTAAACGATGCCGCAGCTGAATGGGGCGCAGACCTCATCGTGATCGGCACCCACGGCCGGCGTGGCGTGCGCAGGCTGGTCCTGGGCAGCGTGGCCGAGTCCGTGATCCGGCAGGCCAGCGTGCCGGTGCTCCTGGTGCGCGGCCAGGCGGCGGAAGGCTGAGCCTTCAGCCTGCGAATCGGATGTGCCCGCTACGTAACAGGATTTCCCGCGCCTGGGTGAGTTCGAACAGGCCTTCGGCAATGCGTTCGATGCGCTGCCGGTGGCTGGTAAACGCCCGCACCAGATCCTCCTCGCGTGGGGAGCGGGCGCCGAAATGGGTCTCGAGCGCCTCGGCCGTGATCGAATACAAGGTGGGTTGCCCGTTGACAGTGGCGGGGCAGGAGAGGGTCAGGCTAGCCGCACAGTAGGTGGGGACGCTGCGGGGAAAGGAAATTTCGGGCATGGCGTGCCTCACACCGGTCACTGAGGAATGGAACCATTCTAGGAGATGGTTCCGATCCGCGATGAACGCAGAGTGCTGGGCTTTGACCGTCATCAACCCGGATAGGGCAAATGCGGGCCGTTGGGCCTGGGCTGGCCGCCGGCCAGCCGGTGCACGGCGGCCACGGCTGCGTGGGCGGTGTTGATCTGGGCCGAGGCGAAGCCGGCCTGTTCAACCAGAAACCGGTCCAGCGGTGCCGCGGAATCCGGCAGGAACCCGCTTGCAAGCGAAGTCACGCCTGCGCCGGGGTTGGCTGCCAGGTCGGACAGCCGTGCGGCGAGGCCTTGCAGGACGGCCTGCGTGGCCGGTTCCGGCTGGCTCTTGCCTGCTTGGGCCTCTAGCCCGGCGCGCACCAAGCCAGCCAGCGCTGCCATGCGCCGCAAGGCCAGGTGCAGCTGGGCGTACTCGCGGGCCAACTCTGGAGCGAGCTCTGCCACACCCTGCTGCAAGGTTTGATCCGCCCGGCTGGAGGTACGCCCGGCCGCCATGCGCAAGGCTTCCAGCCGTGTCTGCGTCGGCGCGGGCGAGCGGGTGGGCGAGGCAGTGAACGCGCTGGCGCCGGCAAATGCGGCCCGCAGGTACGTTGTGTTTGCCACCAGCGCGTCGAGGCTATGGCGATACACCCGCGACAGCTCGGCCCGCGGCGCCAGCACATAGTAGCTAGCCAGGGCGATCAGGCAGCCCAGCGCCGTGTCGATGCCTCGCAGTGCGGCAAAGTGGCTGCTGTCCGCCGCTGGAGCCCCGACCCACGAGAACAGGATCACTGCGGGCGTCAGGCACATTGCGAAGGCCCCGGGACTGCCGGCGAGCCGGCACGTATAGGCGGCAGCCAGGCAGGCCGCGCTGATTGCCAGGGCCAGCGGCGCCGGCGGGTGGGCCAGGCCGATGGCACAGGCCAGCAGCGCGCCGGCCAGGGAACCCGCGAAGCGCAGGAACGAGATCCTGCGCGTGGTTTGCAACTGGGGGCTAAGCACCATGATGACGGTGACCGCTACCCAGTATCCGTGATCGACTCTCCAGAACTGCGCCGGCATCAGGCTCAGGCCGCCAGCCAGCGCCAGCCGCACCGCATGGCGGGCCACGCGGGCATCGCGGGCGGTGTGCTCCGCAACCACGGCGCGCCAGCGTTGCCATGTCCGGCGCATGGCGCGCCGCGGCCAACGGTACTCGCGGCGCCAGTCGCCGAAGGCCGGATAGCGGGCCAGTGCGCTCAGCGCAGCCTGGTACAACGGCGGCGCCCCGGCATTGGCCAGCGGTGCATGCAGCCGGCGCAGTTCGCCGGCCAGCGCCGCGCATAGCGACGGCAAGTCAGGCGCGTGATGGGCCAGACCTTCGCAGACCTGCTCCCGGACATCGGTGACGCAGCGCAGCAAGTGGCGCAGCGGCAGGTGCTCCGCACTGCCCGTGTCACCGGCTTTGGGGCCCGCGTCATCGGCCCGGCTGCGCAGTTCGGCGGCAACGATCAACAGGGCGAACATGGCATCGGCCAGGCTCACCACATAGGCATAGTGCATCAGCCCAAGCGGGTCCCGCAGGCTGCGCCGCATGTTGATCGCCTGATGCGCAGCCTCGATACGCTCGCGGATGTCGCGCTTGGTGGCCGTCGCATCGCCCACGGGCGCATCGGCCGCCAGATCGGAGGCAAAACGCAGCAACGCATCGAACACCGCCAGTATCTCGGCGCGCGGCCGCGTGTCGCGCGCGGATCGGATGAGGGCCAGGCTGACGACGCAGGCGAAGATGCCGCCGAGCAGGAATTCCTGGCTGCGGGCCAACACACGCATGGCCAGTTCGGCCTCGCCCGCTGGTTGCAGGCAGGAGGCGATCAGCACCACATAGAGCAGCTTGGCCGACAGCGCGGGCACGGGGCCGCGGGTCTCGGCCAGCCCGGCGGCCAGCCCGGCGAAAAGCACCACGGCGAGCGCCGTCCATGGCGTCACCGCTGCAGCGGTGCCCAGGGCACATGCGGCGGCACCGCCAATGCCGACGGAGCCCAGTGCCGCCAGCCGTTCGGCGGCGGTGCCGCGGCGGTCGGCCAGGCAGGTCCAGATCGAAGCCGTTGCCGCCCACAGATAGCCCGCTTCCCCGGTGAGCCATCCCGTGCCGGCCAGGACCAGGAACGAGAAGGCGTAGACCAGGCCTCTTTGCAACATCGAGGCATCGGGGCGGGGCAGGCGCAGCGCGGAGATCATGTCGGCAAGAAGGGTGGGCGCTGCGAGGCGGAGATTCGCCCTGCCAGGCGCAAGAGACAGGTTGACTCTACGGGATCGAATGTTGCGTCGCAACATTTTGCGCGAAATTCGAGGTTTCACCCCGGAGCGGTGCGGCCTGGCCTTCTCATGGTGCAGCGGCTGAGCTTCTTTGGTGCGCTGGGCAGGATCGGCTGCGGCCGATGCCGTGAGCCGCCACAGCAATGGCAAACCATGGCGATTGGCAAAACGCGGGCAAAAAAAACCCGCGCAGTTTCGTGCGCGGGCTGGAATCCACCGAGGTGGTGGAGGAGACAGACTCCACTATATATGATTTGTTGCGTCGCACCAAGCGGCATGTAGGCCAAGCGTGTCTGGCTTCACAAACATGTTGTATGTGAGCAACAAAGTAGCGGCTTAATACATCGAAAGCTCGTCTTCTATCATCTTTCGCCCTGTTTTCGTCGAGTGTTTGTCGGCAATTCGTCGGTTTTATCGCGGCACGGCGTGCCAGTTTCAGCGGAAGAACAGGTAGGCGATGCCGATCGCGGCGCACAATCCCACAAGATCGGCGAACAAGGCACAGGCAAGCGCGTGCCGTGTGTTGCGGATGTTGACGCTGCCGAAGTACACGGCAAGCACATAGAAGGTGGTTTCGGTCGAGCCCTGGATGATCGCGGCGAGCTTACCCTGGAAGGAGTCGACGCCATAGGTGCTCATGACGTCGATCATCAGCCCGCGGGCGCCCGCGCCAGACAGGATTTTCATCAACCCGACCGGCAGCGCGGGGACGAAGGCGGTGTCCAGGCCCAGCCAAGCAAAAGCGGCGCTCAGGCCCCGCATCAGGACATCCATGCAGCCGGTCACCCGAAACAGCCCGATCGCCACCAGGATTGCCACTAGATAGGGAATGATCTGCACAGCGACGCCGAAGCCTTCCTTGGCGCCGTCGATGAAGGCCTCGTAGACGTTTATGCCGCGTACGGCGCCGCAAATCAGGAAGACCACGATCAACGTCAGGATGAAGCCGCTGCCAGCCAGGGCGGTGGCGGTGCTCACCTGTTCCGGGGGCGCGTGCCGCAGCCAGAGGAAGACTCCGCCGACAGCCGCCGCCAGCAGCCCGAAGGCGGCCAGCACGGCTGGCTTGAGCACGTTGAGCCGCTGCGCCCAAGCCACTGCCAGCAAGCCGGCAACGCAGGACACGCAGGTGGCAAGCAGGGTCGGAAGGAAGATATCCGCGGCATTGAACCCGACCAGGCCTTGCTTGACCGCGATCGCTTGCCGCATGGCGATCACCGAAGTCGGGATCAGCGTCAAGCCAGCCGTGTTCAGCACGATGAACATGATCTGCGCGTTGCTGGCTGTGTCAGCGCGCGGATTGAGCGACTGCAGCTCCCGCATGGCATTGAGGCCGAGCGGCGTCGCCGCATTGTCGAGCCCCAGCATATTGGCCGACACATTCATCATCATCGCGCCCTGGGCCGGGTGGCCCTGCGGAACGCCGGGGAAGAAGTGGCGCAAAAGCGGATTGACCGCCCGCGCAAAGACGTCGACTACGCCGGCGCGTTCGCCAATGCGCATGATGCCCAGCCACAAGCTCATGACGCCCGCCAGGCCAAGCGAAATCTCGAACGCGGTGCGTGCGTTGTCGAACAGGCTTGCGAGCATCGCCGGAAACACCGCGGTATCGCCTGTCGCCACACGAATGCAGGCGACGATGAAGGCGAGCAGGAAGAAGGAGAGCCAGACCAGGTTAAGAGCCATCGGCGAATCGCGGGCGGGGTTTGGGAGAGGCTACGCATCATAGCCTGCCGGACCCGTGCCCACGGCACATGGGCGGCGCGTTGTGCCAGGGCGCGGCGCGCCCTGATGTGAGCCTTGGCATTGGCAATGTGTGTTGCGCAAAAACCGTAGTGCGCCGGTATACAATGCGGACAATGCCGCCGCGGTCGCATTGTCCCTCAGCCTTCCGGGCCAGCGCCGCGGTCCCTGATCCCTTTGACACTCGTTCGCGATGGCTCGCCCGTGCGCCACACCCGAGGACAGTGTCTCGCCGACCCAAGCCAGAATCTATGTCCGACGCCCATGGTACCGAACACGCACTTCCTGGTTCGGATTCCGCCGGCGCCAGTCTTGGCGCCCAGCACTCCCCATTGTTTGCCCTGGTGACCGATACGTTGCGTGAGCGCATCCTCGGCGGGCAGTACAACCAAGGCGAGCGCCTGGTCGAGAACAAGCTTTCCACTGAACTTGGCGTGTCGCGCATCCCCGTGCGGGAAGCGCTGCGCGCGCTTGCCGCCGAAGGCCTGGTGCGCATCGAGCCCCGGCGGGGCGCCTCGGTGGCGACGCTGTCGCCGAACATCGCCAAGGAAATGGTTGAAGTGCGGGCCACCCTGGAGGGGCTTAACGCCAAGCTGGCTGCCCAGCGCCGTGATCCTGCCCTGATCGCCGAACTCAGCGAAGTGCTGCGCCAGGGCACCGAGGCCGCCGCGAGCGGACGCTCGGAGCGTTTCATCGAATTGAACACCCGCTTCCATGAGGTGCTGGGCAATATCGCGGCCAATAGCGTGCTGCAGGATATGGTGCGTACGCTCAGGGAGCGCACAGGCCTGCTGTTCGCACCGGCCAACGTGACGCGTGCCCGGCAGAACTGGGAAGAGCATGCGCAGATCCTGCAGGCCGTCATCGCCGGCGATGCGGATCTGGCGGCGCTGTTGGCGACGCGGCACGTCTATAGCGCCGCCAAGGCAGCCGAAGATGTGGCCGAGGCCGCCGCCACAGGTTCCTGAGCGCTGGTAGATAGTATTCGATATACGGAAGAGATCCCGCACCAGGTCAAGTCAGCACCCGCCGCCACCAGGGCGCTGCTTTTCGTTGATTTCATTGGTATTTCTGGGCGTTCCGGCGGCAACCCAATGCCCCGGAATGGGGCGTTTGCAAGCCTCAGCATGACGCAGTGCACCAAAAATCGGTATACTGTCAATCCTGATGAACCACAATAGGGATTGACCATGGACTACCCGACGCCCGCCTATTTCCGGCAGTCGGTTGGCGAGCAACTGCTGGCCCACTATGCCGAGCGCAACGCTGTGCGTCATCGCACCCCGCTCCTGCCTATCCGCTGGCCAAGCCTGCGTCCCTTGTTCCGCCGCCAGTGCGTGCGCGACCAAAAGGCGGTTTGAGCGCACCGCCTAAGATAGCGCGGCCCCGCGCGCCGCCAGCAGGGCGCGCAATATGGAACGGTGGCATCTTTCCTCGTGTTCGCAATAACAGCCAATCGAGAAGTTCGTTTGCTGTGACATCGCGGCCAGCAGATCCAATGTCCTGCTGGCTTCC
Organism: Cupriavidus sp. GW821-FHT02F09; assembly: GCF_059421605.1. Classification (NCBI taxonomy): domain Bacteria; kingdom Pseudomonadati; phylum Pseudomonadota; class Betaproteobacteria; order Burkholderiales; family Burkholderiaceae; genus Cupriavidus; species Cupriavidus sp. GW821-FHT02F09. The sequence continues at coordinate 515 of NZ_JBWKVH010000013.1, read as the reverse complement.
GGGCGCGCCATTTCCGCACGAAAATGCCGCTCGAATGCCCGCCATGCCTTTTCATCCCCTCCGCTCTGTATGTCCAAGGCTTGTGCAACCAGTTCGGCGGAGGGCGACAGGTTCGGAAACCACACATCGTAGTAGTCCCGCTTGGCGAACTCGGCTTTCGGCACGCCCCGGGGCGGCCTGCGTACGGTGCCGATGCGGATTCCCTCGTCGGGCTGTCGGGGCGAGCCGAGCTTCACGATGCGAATGGTCATGCAAGTTCCTCCTTCTATATAGAGTGCCCCGCGGGTGTAGCGGACTTCGTCGTGTGCCGCCCGGGCCTGTCCTGCGGCCATAGTTTGCCGCAGCCAGGTGGCCGCCGGCTAGCGCCGTGGCTCGGCGATGCCAACGGGCCTTCATTAGTCTTTTGCAGCACTTTTCTGTTGGTGCCAGAATCATTTCAGAAAACGCTTGCCAAGGCCGAGGGGGTCCCCTATGATTCGCCCCCTCGCAACACGAAACACCGCTGCAAAGCAGAC